>JADQBO010000308.1 GCA_016278585.1 Desulfosporosinus sp. | reverse complement strand
TTTGCCAGCCTTCAGGCTCCAGAAATATCTGATGGGCTTCACGGTCTGCAAAACGAACAACCTTATCCTCAATTGAAGGACAATATCGAGGACCTATACCTTCAATTTCTCCCGAGTACATTGGTGCACGATACAGGTTTTCCCGTATGATATTATGGGTTTGGTTGGATGTATATCCTAACCAACAAGGGACTTGTTTTAGATGATCACGTTGCCAAAACATGCTCTCAGTAGGCATAAAGGAAAAGCGCCAAGGGGTCTCGTCACCCGGTTGTATTCTAAATTTAGTATAATCAACAGAATTTCGTTGTATTCTTGGCGGCGTTCCTGTTTTAAATCTTCCTAATTCTACCCCGTACTCTTTGAGTGAATCCGATAAAGACATTGCAGGCATCTGGCCATTAGGTCCACCTTGGTACATAGAAGCCCCAATGATAATCCTCCCCCGTAAATAGGTTCCACTCGTTAATACAATATTCTCTGATTCAAAACGTGCACCAGTTCGAGTTACAACTCCAGTCATCTTATTCTTGTCAACAACAAGTCGTTCTACTAATCCTTGGATTATTGTCAGCTTCGGCTGTGATAGTAAAACATTACGCATGTAAATGTGATATGCCTGCTTATCAGATTGTATTCTCAAGGCATGAACAGCGGGACCTTTCCCAGTATTTAGCATTTTAACTTGTAAGGACGTCTCATCTCCTACAATTCCCATTTGTCCACCTAAGGCATCGATTTCCCGAACTAAATGACCCTTGGCTGGTCCTCCAAGAGAAGGATTACAAGGCATATGTGCGATCGTATCCAGATTTAAAGTAAGTAAAAGTGTCTCGCACCCTATTCGTGCAGCAGCAAGAGCAGCTTCACAACCAGCATGCCCGGCTCCAACAACTATGACATCATATTTTCCAGCAAAGTATTCCAAAGCTCATCCTACTTTCCGATACAAAATCGAGAAAAAATATCTTCAAGAAGCGATTCTTGAACATTGTGACCCGTAATTTCCGAAACGTATTGAAGGGCTTGTCGGATATCAATAGAAAGTATATCCCAAGGCATTCCCTGCTGCAAACTCTTCAATGACTGTTTTAGAGCATTATCACACTCTACTAACGAAGCGATCTGACGAACATTAGAGAGAAGTGGATCCGTTGAAAGAACAGTCTCCCCTTGATAGACTCTCTTTTTAATTTCTTCTTCAAGCTGTGAAAATCCTCTCCGCTGAAGAACCGAAAAAGGAATCCAAACCCCTTTATCATCCACCGGAACAATTTCTTGACATTGGTTTAGTAAATCCACTTTATTAATAATAACTATAGTTTTGTCGGAGTAGTTATTTAATATTTTATACTCTACGTCTGTCAGTGGAACATTAGCTTGAACCACCAACAATATCAATTCAGCAGTTGTTAAGGCCTTCCAAGTCCTTTCAATTCCGAGACGTTCTACTAAATCATGGCTCTCACAAATACCTGCAGTATCCACTAATTGCAGAAGAATTCCTCCCACACTGACAGACTCCCTAATTTCGTCACGGGTGGTTCCTGGTATATCCGTCACAATAGCACGTTCCTCATGTAATAGGGCATTGAGTAAACTCGATTTACCAACATTAGGCCTTCCTACAATGACCGTAAGTAAACCATTTCTTAAAATTTTACCCGTTTTACTTCCCTCTAATAAATACTTAGTACTATCACTCGTTTTGTTTATCAGTGATTCAAGAGTTTCTCTATCTAAGCTTTCCACATCATCTTCAGGAAAATCAATACCTGCTTCAATAAATGCAAGAATTTCTAGGATTCCGTCCCTCAAATTTAAAATTGAATCTGAAAGTCCTCCACTTAGTTGGGATAAAGCTAAATTTGCAGATGTCTCAGTTCTAGAACTTATTAAATCTATAACTGCTTCCGCTTGAATTAAGTCCAGCTTTCCATTTAAAAAAGCTCGTTTAGAAAATTCACCAGGCTCAGCTAAACGCGCACCATGACGAATACAGGCTTGCAAAATTCTTTGGGCCACAAAAGGACCTCCATGGCAATTGACTTCATAAACATCTTCACCTGTATAAGAAGAAGGCGCCAACATTCTACTAACCAGAACTTCATCAAGAATCTTATTTTCGTCATTAAAAATGCCAAGATTAAGAGTAAAGTTTTCGTTTAATGACCAGCGTTCTCTATTTTGAGGCTCAAAGCATTCTTCAACAATAAAAGCAGCATTTGAACCACTTAATCTCAAAACATGAATACTTGCTTCACCCATAGCTGTAGCCATTGCCACGATCGTGTCTTCCAAACCATTCATCTCCATCTACAAAAATATAAAACAAACAATCCCTAACACTATTGAAAACCTCAATTAAACTTCAGAAAGTATACAAACTCTTCAAAGAGTAAGTCCCTATATATTCTTATCTAACACATGTCACTACATACCTTTTTTACAATTAATGATAACTCAAGTATAGCTATCGTCAAGGGA
This sequence comes from Desulfosporosinus sp., assembly GCA_016278585.1. Lineage (GTDB taxonomy): Bacteria > Bacillota > Desulfitobacteriia > Desulfitobacteriales > Desulfitobacteriaceae > Desulfosporosinus. The sequence goes on along the minus strand of JADQBO010000308.1, from coordinate 15,878 downwards.
ATAACCAAAAGGAACCTTTACTCGTCGGTTTATCGTCCAAGTCTGGAGGGCAGAGATTATGAAATAAAAAAGAGGGGGTTTACCCCTCTTATCATCTTTTTAGTGATATGACTACTCTGCGGTTCTTATCATCACCCTCACTAAACGTTGTAATTCTAGCTTCGTCCTGTAAAGAAGTGTGTATAATTCGCCGCTCATGAGGGTTCATCGGCTCCAACACTATCCTTGTGCCTGTCCTCTTTACCTTCTCTGATAATCGTTTAGCAAGGCGAACCAATGTTTCTTCTCGCCGTAGTCTATACCCTTCAACATCAACAATAATTCGTACTCTTTCAGACAGTTGCTTAGCCACAGCTAAATTCGTCAAATATTGTAGAGCATCTAGTGTGTCTCCACGCCGTCCGATAAGAATTCCAAGTTCCGGGCCCGTTATATTAATGTGCCAGTGTTCTCCATCTTTACTAACCTTAGTATCAGCCTTAACGCTAATAGCTTGACAAACATTATTAATAAAGTCTGCAGCCAACAAACCAGGATTATCTTCATAAGAAACGCGAACTCTCGCAAGACTTGTTCCAAAGAGTCCAAATAAACCTTTCTTCGTGGGTTCCTCTATTACCTCAATTTTTACGCGATCACGATCAACAGCTAATTCCATAATTCCGGCAGTAATCGCGTCTTCAACCGTTTTTCCAGTTTTCTCTGCAATCTTCATGAACGATCCTCCTCACACCTTACACGTTCCCTATATTGCCTTCTTAGTCTGATTCGATAATCTACTATTAATAAAAAGTTGTTGGAAAATCGAGACAACATTCATTGTTACCCAATATAAAGCTAAACCTGCAGGTACTGTGGCACTAATGTAAGCAAAAAATACTGGCATGACGTATAACATGGTCTTCATGGTTGGATCTGTAGTTGCGTTAGGGCTCGTTAATTTAGTTTGAAGATATGTTGTTGCCGCAGCAAAAATTGGTAAAACTAAATGATAAGATAACGCAAATCCATATATATTTGTTAAATCGAAACCAAGAAACAAATGAGCCGAAGGATTTGATGGATCATACGTGAAATCAATTAATGTTTTATACAATGCAAAGAAAATAGGTAACTGAATGAGGATAGGTAGGCAACCACCTAAAGGATTTACTTTATGTTCTTTGTATAACTCCATAACAGCGGCATTAGCTTTTTCTTTATTATTTTTATGCTTTTCTTGTATGGCCTTAATCTTCGGCTGTAGCTCAACCGTTTTTCGCATTGATGCCATTTGTTTATAAGTTAGTGGAAAGATTATGGTTTTAATCAAAATAGTTAGCAGTATGATAGCCACACCATAATTGGCTAAACCCACTGTAGAAGACATATTATAAAGTATATTTAACAAATATGTCATTCCATCAACAATAGTATTCACAAAAGCCCTCCTTAAACTGGATCATGCCCCCCAGGATTAAACGGATGGCATCTTAAAATTCGTCTAATTGATTTCCAACTTCCTTTTATGAGTCCATACTTTTTCAAGGCCTGAACAGAATATTCCGAACAAGTCGGATAAAATCGACAGGTTTGTCCTTTTAAGGGAGAAACAAAAATTTGGTATACACGAATTAAACCAATAAGAATTCGTTCCATTTCAGGTTTTCTCACTTTTTATCAGTGTATTTGCCTTACTTAAGATATTCATCATACTGCTTTCGACTTCAGAGTAGGAAACTCCTTTGATTCGAGCTCTTGCAATAAAAATAATTTGAACATCTTTTCGAATTTCCGATAGATGAAGGCGAATAACTTCCCTCATTAGTCTTTTTGCCCTATTTCGATGTACAGCATTTCCAACTTTTTTAGATGCAATAAAACCAAAGCGTTTAGGACCTTCTTTGAAAACGTATATTGCGACATATTTAACAGAGTAATTTTTTCCCCGTTCAAAAATTGTCTTGAAGCCTGATTTTTGGCGTAAGCGAAACTTTCTTTGTAACATAACTCCTCCAGGCTTACATACCTTTTCTATTATATTCTAACTCACAATACTCTAGTTTAAACGTTTTATGAGCCAGTAATACCTCGGAAAAATTATTTAAAAAAAGGCCACATAATTGCGGCCTTAAACTGATAACTTCTTGCGACCTTTTAAACGACGGCGCTTTATTACATTTCGCCCCGTTGGCGTACTCATCCGACTTAAAAAACCGTGAACACGCTTATGACGCCTATTCTTCGGTTGATATGTTCTCTTCAATTTAACGACACCTCCTTTATTTCAAACGAAAAACATTCCAATTCAATCAAACTTTACTTAGAGATTATACTCTAATAAAATTTAATCTGTCAAGCAAAGGTCTTTGACACATTGTGGATAACACTCTAATTCAGAAAGTTATCCACTGTGAATAATTTTATAATCCGACTATATTCCTGTTGATAACCCCAAGGAAACTTGATATTATATTTTTACAATACCTGACGGCAACAACAAATCGTGTTATATTTTATACACAGCACGTAATTTGTTTAAGTTATCCACAAATGTGCATAAGTTTGTGTATAACTTTTTTATTGTCATTATTCTTTCATTTTTAGACAAGGGAGGTCCGTCATGCCACCACAGTCGAACTCACACCTATTATTGTGGCAGGAAACGCTGGAAAAACTAAAAAATGAACTTTCTAAGCCGAGTTTTGATACTTGGTTAAGTTCTACCCGTCTTCTTAATATTGATGGAGATACGCTTGTCATTAGTGTCCCCAATGAATTTGCAAAAGATTGGTTAGAAAGTCGTTATGCCCCTATGATTCGCTCTTCTGTTCAATCCGTTTTAGGTCATTCTGTTAGTCTTCGTTTTATTCTCTCCACTTCTGAAGACACTTATAGGGACGATATCATTTTATCCGAACCTATTTCAGTTTCAATTCCCACACCAATCGAACCTGTTTCTAATTCCCTAAATACCAAATACACCTTCGATACATTTGTGATAGGAAATAGCAATCGTTTTGCTCACGCAGCTTCATTAGCCGTGGCCGAATCCCCTGCCAAATCATATAATCCTCTTTTTATTTATGGAGGAGTTGGTTTAGGGAAAACCCATCTTATGCATGCTATAGGTCATCATGTCCTGCAAAGGTCACCCAATACTAAAGTTATTTATGTTTCTAGTGAAAAATTTACAAATGAACTAATTGATTCCATTAGAGACGAAAATCCCGAAGAATTTCGCAATCATTACCGAAACGTAGACATTCTACTAATTGATGATATTCAATTTTTAGCTGGTAAAGAGCGAACTCAAGAAGAGTTCTTTCATACATTTAATGCACTTCATGAAGCTAATAAACAAATAATAATTTCCTCAGATCGCCCCCCAAAAGAGATTCCGACGTTGGAAGACCGTTTGCGTTCTCGTTTTGAATGGGGCCTAATTACTGATATTCAAGCACCCGATTTAGAAACTAGAATTGCTATCCTTAGAAAAAAAGCACAAATGGAAAATCTACAGGTCCCTAATGAAGTTATGGTTTACATTGCAGATAAGATTCGTTCCAACATCCGAGAACTTGAAGGAGCACTTATTCGAGTTATGGCCTTTGCTTCCCTAAGTTCAGTCCCTATTACCCCAGAAGTTGCTATAGAAGCTTTAAAAGATATTATACCTGCTAATAATACTAAGCAAATAACGATCAGTATTATTCAAGAATCCGTAGCAAGATTTTTTAATTTATCACCCACTGATTTTAAGGCTAAAAAAAGAACCCGTGCCGTAGCCTTTCCAAGACAAATTGCTATGTATCTTTCTCGTCAACTTACGGATTCCTCTTTACCAAAAATCGGGGATGAGTTTGGTGGAAGAGATCATACTACAGTAATGCATGCTCACGACAAGATCACACAAGCTTTAATCAATGATCCTGTATTAGAGAAAAAAATAAATGAAATGATTCAAAGGATTCAAACGGATTAGGATTACGGTTCTTTTACCGAAAAGTTTGTTCATAACCCTGTTAATAACGTTGTAATATGTGGACACGTGGATAAAACAATCCGTTTGTCCACAACTTTTTCAACATCCCTTTTGCCAGTAGCCTAAAGTTGTCCGTCTACTTATACACATGTTGACAAGTAATACTACTACAACTACTAACTTATTATCTTATTATTAATAACGGCCCTTTAGAACTTGAATTTTAAAAAGAATACTTAGTTTAAAATTAGTCATGGATAAAATTATAGGAGGATTCGATTTATATGAAAGTCTTCTGTTCAAAAGATGCACTGCTTTCTGGTGTAAATGCTGTTCAACGGGCTGTATCCAACAAAAATCCTTTACCAGTTCTTCAAGGAATCTTAATTCAGGCCGAAAACCAGTCTTTACAATTTGCAGCTACAGATCTTGAAATGGGGATTCGTTGTGAGGTTACAGCCCAAGTTACCGAGGAAGGAACCATGATCGTTCCAGCCAAACTCTTCACAGATATTGTTCGTAAATTACCAGATACAACAATTACATTAGAAGAAAAGGATAAAGCGGTTACAATATGTTATTATCAATCTGAAATTGTATTAAATGGATATGATCCTGATGAATTCCCCTTGCTTCCGGATCTTATTGAACCCTTATCATTTACATTACCTACTGTAATTTTCAAAAACATGATTAGACAAACAATCTTCTCATGTGCTGTTGAGGAAAATAGACCAGTTTTTAATGGAATACTTTTACAAATTGAGGGCACAAATATCCGGTTAGTTGCCACTGATACACATCGTTTGGCTTACAGTATTTCAGAAATTATTAATTCCGAAGAATCTCGTTTTAGCGGTATTATTCCAGCTAAAACACTATCAGAAATTTATCGACTCTTAAGGGATGAAGACGAAGTATTAACCATTAGTTATAATAGTAATCAGGTAGTATTCCAATTTGGCTCTATTTATTTAGTTTCAAGACTTATTGAGGGTCAATTTCCAAACTATAAACAAGTTATTCCCCAAACCTGTGAAACTAAGGTAAATTTATCGGTCAAAGAATTTCTTGAAACTGTAGAACGGGCATCCTTACTATCTCGTGATAAAAGTGGGGCTAATATTATTAGAATAAATGTAGAAAATAATCAATTAAGAATTGATCAAACCACTGAATTAGGTAAAATTTCCGAGCAGATAGGGATAGAAATGGAAGGTAAGGATGTTAAAATTGCTTTTAACGCTAAATTTCTTATAGATGCTTTAAAAGTAATAGAAAGTGATAAAATTATATTTGAATTATCTGGACCCTTTAGCCCAGGAGTAATGCGCCCTTTAGATAATCCAAATTATATTTATCTAGTATTACCGGTAAGAACGTCTTAATATAAACTTATGATGATAAATAATATACGCCTACAAAATTTTCGTAATTATGAAGATGAGTTTGTACAGTTTATGCCTGGAACAAATATATTAATTGGGGACAATGGTCAGGGTAAGACAAATATTATTGAGGGAATCTATTACCTTTTGACTGGAAAATCCTATAGAGTACGTCGAGAGCAGGAACTTTTACGTTGGGAGCAAAGTGAGTTCCATCTTTATGGAGACTTTTTAATCAATCATCATAAAGTAGCCTTAGAAAGTCACTATAAAGATAAGAAAAAAATGGTTAAGGTTAACAAAGTATCTTGTCAACGTCTATCCGATTTTGTCGGCACCATTAATGTAATCTTCTTTTCTCCGGATGACCTTGTTATGATTAAAGGGGGACCTTCGGAAAGAAGAAGATTTTTAGACTTACATATAGCTCAAATGCGCCCTGGACATGTAAGCCTTCTTAATGCGTACAATAAAGTACTTCAGCAGAAAAGTGCTCTACTAAAGTCATATACTGAAAAATCGTTTAAATACTCACAATTACAACTTTGGAATGAACAAATAATTGAATTAGGAGAAAAAATTATTCTCAATAGAGCAGATCTAACGCAACGTTTACAAGATGTAGCGAACCATATTTATGGAGATCTATCCTCAAAAAAAGAGAATTTACAGGTCCTTTACAGTGCTTTAGGTAAAAGAACTGTAACTGAGGCTATCTCTGAATTCCCTAATTTAATGAATGATAAATTAGAACAAGAAATTGAACGTCAAATGGTCCTTGTTGGACCCCATCGCGATGATCTACAAATTCTTTTAAATAATAAGTCGGGACGTCTTTATGCATCACAAGGGCAACAACGTTCTTTAGTATTAAGTATGAAACTAGCTGAATTAGAATTGATACGTCAAGAAAAAGGGGAATACCCCCTTCTTCTACTTGATGACGTATTGTCTGAATTGGATCGTTTCAGGAGAGACTACTTAATAAAGTTTATTGAGTCTTCACATATACAAACCCTTATAACTATGACAAGTGCTGATAATCATCTAGAGTTAGGAACACTTTACCGTGTGGAACGAGGGCACATAAGGAGGGAAACTTAATTGTATTTACATCTTGGTGGAGATGTTTTGATTAAAACAGATGAAGTAGTTGCAATTATTGACTTGGAAGTGACAAAAATAGACCATATCAATCATAGGTCCTTTGATACTATAAAAGAAAATAATAATAATATTTGTTATATCTCTGAACCCGGGAGAGAAAAAACCTTAGTTGTAACAATAAATAACTTATATTATTCTCCCATTTCTACAAATACTTTATATAAACGTTCTTCATCATCCTTAGCGTTATAGTATGTCCGTTTGTTTTTGTCACCTAAAGGAAGATAAATTTAAGCTTTAATTCAATAGCCTTAAAATTGATCCATCTAATTTTTTAGTGTATAATATTAAGGTTGAAGGTATTTTTTGGGAGGAAACAGCTTTGCAAGAAAACAAAGAGCAACTAATTGAAAACACGATTGATAATTATAATGCAGGGCAAATCGAAGTGCTAGAAGGTTTAGAAGCTGTTCGTAAACGTCCTGGTATGTATATTGGCAGCACAGGACCTCGTGGTCTTCATCATCTTGTCTACGAAATTGTTGACAACAGTATCGATGAGGCTTTAGCAGGTTACTGTGATAAAATTGATGTCTTAATTCACGCGGATAATAGTATTACTGTAGTAGATAACGGCCGGGGAATTCCAGTGGATATACATTCTAAAACCGGCAAACCTGCTGTTGAAGTTGCTTTAACGGTATTACATGCTGGAGGAAAATTTGGTGGAAGTGAAAGTGCCTACAAAGTTTCAGGGGGACTTCATGGAGTTGGCTTAAGTGTTGTTAATGCTTTATCAAAGTGGCTGGTTGTTGAAGTTTCAAAAGGAGGGCATGTTTATCATCAGGAATATGCCAAAGGGAAACCAACTACAGAGTTGATAAATATTGGGACAACCGAGATTAATGGGACGAAGATTAACTTTATTCCAGATTTAGAAATTTTTGAAGAAACTGTTTATGATTTTGACATTCTAGCACATAGACTTAGAGAACTGTCATTTTTAAATAAAAATATTACCATTAATTTAACAGATGAACGTACAAATATTAAAGAAACATTTGTACATGCTGGTGGAATTCAAGATTTTGTATCGTATCTTAATAAAAGCAAAGACTGTTTACATCCTCAGCCAATTTACATTGAAACGACTAAGGATAATGTACAAGTTGAGGTTTGTATTCAATATAATGATAGTTATGCCGAAACTTTGTTTTCCTATGCCAATAATATTAATACCCAAGAAGGGGGAACTCATGAGGCGGGCTTTAAATCGGCATTAACGAGAGTCATTAATGATTATGCACGTAAAAGTAATATGCTAAAAACTGGAGATTCTAATCTTTCTGGAGATGACATTAGAGAAGGTTTAACGGCTGTAATTTCTGTTAAAGTTCCTGATCCTCAGTTTGAGGGACAGACGAAAACAAAACTGGGTAACAGTGAAATAAGAGGTATAGTAGACTCTGCAACTGGAGAAGGCTTAAATGTTTTTCTAGAGGAGAATCCATCAATTGCTCGGAAATTTATTGAAAAATCAATTCAAGCTGCACGAGCTCGGGATGCTGCTCGTAAAGCACGTGAGTTAACACGCCGTAAGAGTGCTTTAGAGGGTACTTCCCTTCCTGGCAAACTTGCAGATTGTTCCTGGAAAGAACCAGATCTATGTGAAATGTATATAGTCGAAGGAGATAGTGCCGGAGGTTCTGCAAAACAAGGGCGAGATCGACGATTCCAAGCTATTTTACCCTTGCGAGGAAAAATTATTAATGTAGAAAAAGCTCGACTCGATAAAATATTGGGAAATACAGAAATTCGGGCAATGATTACGGCAATGGGGACAGGTATATCCGATGAGTTTGATATTGGTAAAGCACGTTATCATAAATTAATCATTATGACAGATGCTGACGTAGATGGTGCTCATATTCGAACACTGTTACTGACTTTCTTTTATCGTTACATGAGGCCATTAATCGAAAATAATTATGTTTATATTGCTCAACCTCCTCTCTTTAAGGTTAAAAAGGGTCGAGATATTCAATATGCTTATACGGATCATGAACTAACCAAAATTCTTGATAAAATTGGACGGGAAAAAGTTGAGATTCAGCGCTATAAAGGTTTGGGAGAAATGAATCCTGATCAGTTGTGGGAAACTACCATGGATCCTGCAAAACGAACTATCTTAAGAGTGACTATGGAAGATGCTATGAGGACTGAAGAAATGTTTACAGTCTTAATGGGTGACAAGGTTGAACCACGTCGCGATTTTATTAATCGCTTTGCTAAAGATGTTCGTAATCTAGATACTTAAAGGAGTGCTCATTCATGGCGGATGAACTACTGGGAGGGAAAGTCCTTCCCATTGAAATTGCAGAAGAAATGAGAAAATCATTTATCGATTATTCAATGAGCGTTATCGTTAGCCGTGCGTTGCCCGATGTTAGAGATGGTCTCAAACCTGTGCATCGCAGAATTTTATATACGCTTCATGAGTTAGGTCTAACCCCTAACAAACCCTATAGTAAGTCGGCACGTCTAGTTGGGGATTGTATGGGTAAGTTTCACCCCCACGGGGATTCTTCGATTTATGATGCGGTTGTCCGTATGGATCAAGACTTTGCAAGCCGCTATCCGCTCATTGATGGGCATGGAAATTTTGGTTCAATTGATGGGGACTCAGCTGCAGCTATGCGTTATACCGAGCTTCGTATGGCAAAGATAGCAACCTATATGTTGGAAGACATTGATAAAGATACGATTGATTTCACGCCTAATTATGATGAAAAACAAGAAGAACCTACAGTATTACCAGCTAAATTCCCAAATTTATTAGTGAATGGTTCTTCAGGAATTGCTGTAGGGATGGCAACAAACATTCCTCCTCATAATTTGACGGAAGTGATAGATGCAACTATTGGTTTATTAGATAACCCTGATTTATCGATTGATGATCTTATGAATTATGTCAAAGGTCCAGACTTTCCTACTGGTGGAACAATCATGGGTTATGAAGGAATTAGATCTGCTTATCTAACAGGAAGAGGCTCGATTAAGGTAAGGGCAAAAGCGAATATTGAGCGCATGGAGAAGTCTGGTAAAAACCGCATTCTTATCTCAGAAATTCCGTTTATGGTTAATAAAGCACGAATGATTGAGAAGATTGCGGATTTAGTTCGTGATAAAAAAATCGATGGTATTACTGATCTAAGGGATGAATCTGATCGATCAGGGATGCGTATTGTGATTGAGTTAAGACGTGATGTCAATCCTAAAGTTATCTTGAACCAGCTTTATAAACATACTCAGTTAGAAGATACATTTGGTGTAAATATGCTGGCTTTGGTGAACGGACAGCCGAGGACTCTGACGCTTAAGGATATGATTTATTACTTTATTGAACATCAAAAGAATGTTATTGTCCGAAGAACGAAATTTGAACTAAATAAAGCAGAGGCAGAAGCTCATATTATTGAGGGGTTACGGATTGCACTTGATCATATTGATGAAGTTATTGAAACTATTCGTTCTTCAGCGGATGAATCGACTGCTCGAAGAAATTTAACAACTCGTTTTGGTTTAAGTGATAAACAGGCCCAAGCTATTGTTGACATGCGCTTAAAGCGTTTGACTGGATTAGAACGAGAAAAACTCGAAAATCAGTACAATGATTTAATGAATACCATTGCCTATCTGAAGTCAGTTCTTGCCTCAGAAGCTATGGTTATTGGAATTATAAAGGCTGAACTGGAAGAGATTAAACGAAAATTTGGAGATGCTCGTAAGTCACTTATTACTGTTGATGTCAGTAAAATGGATATTGAAGATCTTATCGCAGTGGAAGACGTGGTTGTTACAGTGACTCATTATGGGTATATTAAGCGTTTGCCTCTTAATACATATAAGAGCCAACACCGAGGAGGCAAAGGTGTCCACGGGATGGCAACCAAAGAAAGAGACTTTGTAGAACATCTCTTTACCACGACAACTCATCATTACATTCTTTTCTTTACATCTCAGGGAAAAGTATATCGATTGAAAGCTCATGAGATTCCGGAAGCTAGCAGAATAGGTAAAGGAACGGCAGTTATAAACCTTCTAAATCTAGGCCAACATGAAATGATTACGGCTGTCATGGCAATCAAGGATTATAGTCCGGGTTACTTCCTAATCACTGCTACCAAAAAAGGCATCATGAAGAAAACAGCATTGCAAGAATATGACTCATCCCGAAGAGATGGCTTGATTGCTTTAACCTTAGATGAAGGGGATGAGCTTATCGGTGTCAAGCTAACCCAAGGGTTAGATGATATTCTTTTAGCTACCCAAAATGGAATAGCTATTCGTTTCGCAGAGTCTGATGTACGTTATATGGGACGTACAGCGCGCGGTGTGAAAGGAATAAAGCTTGATGAAAATGACTTTGTTGTCGGGATGGATGTCATTGGTGATGAAGGTGAACTCTTAACAATGAGTGAAAAGGGATTTGCCAAACGTACTAACCTTAAAGAGTTTCGTGTTCAGGGACGTGGCGGTAAAGGAATTATTGTCATGAAATTGAATGCTAAAACCGGTGCATTAGTTGGAATTAAGGTGGTTCATGTAGAAGATCAATTAATGGTTATTACGAATAACGGAATAATGCTTCGCATTCAAGTTTCTAGCATTTCTAATCAAGGTAGATCTGCACAAGGGGTTATGGCTATGCGTACCGGTACAAGTAGTGTTGTTGCGATCGCTAAGGTCTTAATGAAAGATGATGAAGAAATAGAGGAAGGGAATAATTCCGAGGAAATAGAAGGCGAAGACTAAAATTGACAAAATTCGCGCAAGATGGTACCATTTCTGGATATCATAGAAACTATTTTTTTACACAAACTAAGCTCCAAACAATTTAATCTTGAGGAGGAACTATTAAATGACGAATATTGGATCACTAAAAGTTAAGACTGGGCTTGCCGAAATGCTTAAAGGAGGCGTCATTATGGATGTAACGACTCCTGAGCAGGCAATCATAGCAGAAGAGGCTGGAGCATGTGCCGTAATGGCCTTAGAACGTGTTCCTTCGGATATACGTGCTGAAGGTGGAGTCGCTCGAATGGCGGATCCTACAATTATACAGAATATAATGGCCGTAGTGTCTATTCCTGTGATGGCAAAAGCACGTATCGGACATTTTGTGGAAGCCCGAATTTTAGAAGCTCTAGGTGCTGATTATATTGATGAGTCTGAAGTATTAACACCTGCAGACGATTCTTATCATATTAATAAACATGACTTTAAAGTACCGTTTGTTTGTGGTTGCCGTAATCTTGGTGAAGCGTTACGTAGAATTGGAGAAGGAGCTGCCATGATTCGTACCAAAGGAGAACCCGGAACAGGTAATGTTGTTGAAGCAGTTCGGCATATGCGTACAGTCATGAGTGAAATGCGTGCTTTAACCTTAATGCCTGAAGAAGAGCTTATGTCTGCTGCCAAAGATATGGGTGCTCCTTATGATTTAGTTCTTTATGTAGCAGAACACAGTAAACTACCCGTCGTGAACTTTGCCGCAGGGGGCATAGCAACTCCGGCAGATGCTGCTTTAATGATGCAGTTAGGAGTAGACGGTATCTTTGTAGGATCGGGAATCTTTAAATCAGGGGATCCGAAAGCACGCGCTAAAGCAATAGTTATGGCTACAACCCACTATAAGGATGCTAAATTACTTGCGGAAATTTCTAAGGATTTAGGACAACCTATGTCCGGAATTGAAATATCAACCCTGACTGAATCTCAACGGATGCAAGAACGGGGCTGGTAAGTATGAAAAAGAGTGTTGGCGTATTGGCACTACAAGGTGCTTTTCGCGAGCACCGGCAGGTTTTAGAACAATTGGGTTGCGATGTTGTAGAAGTGCGTAAAACAAGTGATCTTAATGGAATCCATGGTCTTATTATCCCTGGTGGAGAAAGTACGACGATCGGTAAACTCCTGAGGATAGATGAGATGGGTGAAAAGATTAAGGAGCTTGGCACCAAAGATATGCCAATTTTCGGAACTTGCGCTGGTATGATCTTACTTAGTAAAACTATTGTCGATAGTGAACAGTATTCCTTAAACCTTATGGATACAGTGGTAGAAAGAAATGCTTTTGGAAGGCAAGTGGCAAGTTTTGAAACGGATCTCCTAGTACCTGCCTTAGGTGTTAATCCTCTACACGCTGTTTTCATTCGAGCACCTTACCTTAGGGAAGTTGCTCCCAATGTAGGTATATTAGCAGAGTATGATGGCAAAATTGTCTTTGCACGACAGGGAAATTTATTAGCCAGTGCGTTTCATCCGGAACTTACCCCGGACCATAGAGTTCATCGGTATTTTTTGAACATGATCGATGAACATTAAGCATCTAAAAACTTGTTCGACTAGACAGAAAGCATAAATCTTGTTAAATACTGCAAGAAGGCTAACACGTGCGAAGACAGTGTCTTCGTCTGGAAGTATAAGTGCAACTAAGGCGACCGCTGCGACTGAAGTCTTAGCGCTAGCCAAGTTTTCTTTATAGGCATAGGCATGGGAGGGTGTTTTTGTATGTTGGATCTCAAGTTTGTTCGTAATAATCCTGAAGTGGTTAAGGAAGCCTTACAAAAGCGTAATGTTTCCATTAGTCTCGATCATTTCTTAAAACAAGAAGAAGAAAGACGCAAGCTGCTTTTTGAAGTTGAGACATTAAAAGCCCGTCGTAATTCAGTTTCTGAAGAAGTTGGGCGTCTCAAGAAAAACGGAGAAGATGCTGAAAATCTCGTTTTAGAAATGCGTGAAGTTGGTCAAACAATTAAGGAGTTAGAAGAAACATCAACGAACATTGTACGAGAGATGGAAAAAGTCCTCTATGAAATTCCAAACATACCTCATACCTCTGTGCCAATAGGTTCAGACGAAAATGACAATGTTCAAGTCCGTACTTGGGGGACCCCTCGAGTGTTTGATTTCGAGCCGAAAGCCCATTATGAAGTCGGCGAAAAATTGGATGTTTTTGATTTCGTCAGAGCTGCTAAAGTGACTGGGGCCCGTTTTACCTTTTATAAAGGATTGGGTGCTAAGTTGGAACGATCCCTTATTTCATTTATGCTTGATCGCCATACCTCTAAGGAATATACAGAAATACTTCCTCCGTATATGGTTAATCGTGCTTCCATGACTGGGACAGGTCAACTGCCAAAATTTGAAGATGATGCCTTTAAAATTGTTGGAACAGATTACTTCTTAATTCCCACCGCTGAAGTTCCTGTGACAAATCTCTATCGAGAAGAAATAATAGATGGTAGTCAATTACCGATTAACCATTGTGCATACAGTTCATGTTTTCGCTCTGAGGCTGGTTCGGCTGGCAGGGATACGCGAGGACTTATCCGCCAACACCAGTTCAACAAGGTAGAATTGGTTAAATTCTCACTTCCGGAAAATTCTTATGAAGAACTTGAATTACTGACTAGAGATGCTGAAGGAATTCTTCAAGAATTAGAACTCCCCTATCGAGTTATGGCATTATCGACAGGAGATCTTGGTTTTACAGCTGCTAAAACATATGATCTAGAAGTATGGTTACCTAGTTTTAATACGTATAGAGAAATCTCTTCCTGCAGTAACTTTGAAGATTTTCAAGCACGACGTGCAAATATTCGTTTTCGCAGAGGACCTAAGGATAAGCCAGAATTTGTCCATACTTTAAATGGTAGCGGATTAGCAATTGGACGTACAGTTGCTGCGATTATGGAGAATTATCAGGATCAGGATGGTAGGGTGCAAGTTCCTAAAGTGTTACAGCCTTATATGGGTGTTGAATATATCGGATGATGCTTATTATGTGGAGCTGCCGTTGGTTTGTGAAAAGATCGGCTATTCTTTTAGATGAATACAACTCTATATGAATGAACGTTTCGTAAATAATCCAATGAGGTACCTAAGTAATGTTTAGTAGTTATCAATAATTACCTATTTAAAGTAGTTGATAATCTTTAAAATTTATGATATACTTTCCTTCGGTTGTCTTACTTGGAGGGGTGTTCGAGTGGTTTAAGGACCCGGTCTTGAAAACCGGTGACTTCGTAAGGGGTCCGTGGGTTCGAATCCCACCCCCTCCGCCATTATTCGAAGTTCGATGTTCGAAGCTCGATGTTCGAGAAAATGGTTTCCAAGTATAATCCGCTACTTTCAGTAGCAATGCCTTGAGACAAGTTTATGTGCGCTTGTAGTTCAGCTGGATAGAGCGTCAGACTTCGAATCTGAATGTCGGGGGTTCGAATCCCTCCGAGCGCACCATTATCGATGTTTTTGGTTCGATATTCGAGGTTCGTGTATCGAACTTTTTAATCTCTTTAATAATATGGCCTCGTAGCTCAGTGGATAGAGCGGGGGTTTCCTAAACCCTGTCTTGCGGAGGTTCGACTCCTCCCGGGGTCACCACAACGAGGTAACTAATGTTTCATCAAGATTGGATGCGTATGGCCCTTAAACAGGCTCAAATGGCTGCTGAACAAGGAGAAGTTCCGATTGGAGCGGTTGTTGTTCATAAAGGTCAAGTGGTCGCTGAAGCCCATAACGAAAAGGAACAGAGAAATGATCCCACGGCCCATGCCGAGGTCTTAGTGATTCAACGAGCTACTGAAGTATTAGGTACCTGGCGCCTAACGGATGCCACCCTGTACGTTACGTTAGAGCCCTGTCCTATGTGTGCGGGGGCAATAGTGCAGTCCCGCCTAAAGCAGCTTGTTTATGGAGCAGCAGACCTAAAAGGCGGAGCCACTGGTTCAGTGATGAATGTACTAGATTATACACTTTGGAATCATAGAGTAGACATCGTAGCTGGAGTCTTGGAAGATGAATGCTCTAAAATTTTAAAGACATTTTTCAAAAGATTACGCTAAGCACTTAACTAACCTGAGATAAAATAGGCTTTGGTGAGAAAATTTTTTGCCTTAGCATTTTATTATAATTATACGGAGGAGTATCGAAGTGGTCATAACGAGAGCGACTCGAAATCGTTTGACGGTGCAAGCCGTCCGTGGGTTCGAATCCCACCTCCTCCGCCACTACATAAATAGACTTAGGGCTTTCGCGGGCTAATGCGAAGGCCCTATTACTATTCAAGATGACAGTAATTAATCGACCAATTACTTTGGCTAGCTAGCTTAATAAACTATTAAATTAACCACGTTATTGTTTATTTTACTAAATTTAACCAATACTATTAGTAGGTCTTATAACCTATTCAACTATATTTGGAGCTAAACGGAGGTACCTTGGTTGTTATTTAATTCTTTACAATTTTTAATTTTTTTTATCATTGTAATTTTTGTCTATTTTATACTCAACCATAGAGTAAGATGGATCTGGCTTCTAATAACAAGTTACTATTTTTATATGAGTTGGAATCC
>JADQBO010000300.1 GCA_016278585.1 Desulfosporosinus sp. | reverse complement strand
AATTTTTCCAGAAACCCTTGGGCAAGAATAGGGATATCTCGTTTACGCTTACGCAAGGGGGTAATTTCATACGTATGAGCAAACCATTCAAGAAGCTCTGGAATAACAATTCGTCCTAAATCATCAGGTTCCGCTTGCAAACTCCCGATGACAAAACATTTGTTTTTTTGAAGTTTTAATGCTTGAGCCAATTTTCGTTGAGTAGGAGGTGAAATAAGATTTAGTTCTCTAATAAACAATGTTCCACCCTCAGCGATATCAAAAAGATTAGAGTTATGGGAAACCAAAGAATCTCCTTGATCTTGAACCTCTGCGATCAAATCTCTCCACTGCTGGTCAAAACGTTGTCCTTCCACAACAACAAAAGGCGCTGAATCTCCGGATTGGCGTTGATGAACGTACCAAGCCATCATCTGACGACCGGTGCCCCGTTCTCCGGTTATGAGTAGGTGTCCTTTTGGGTGAGCAAGCTCCTCTAGTTTCCGTTCGACTTCTCCAGTCGTACGAGCACCTCCCCAAATACCATAAAATTTATCCCTGTATTGAGTAAGCTGTAAAGTGGATCGTAAAACCTCTTTATATTTAGCTTCTGATAATGTGAGATTGGCTTCATTTAGGTCTTCGGATAATTTTTCAATAAAGGTTCGATAAAATTTTGGCCACCTCAAAAGCATACGCGCAAAACTTTCTGATTCCATAGCTAATACTAGGCATTTTTCTTGGCAATATATTGTTTTAGAAGCAGCCTTTCCGTTCAGTAAAGCGAATTCTCCAAAGGTGTCTCCCGGACCCAATGTCTCCACACGCCATAAACGATACCCTTCCTTTTTAACCATAACATCTGCTTTTCCCTCAATCAGGATATAAAAGGAATGCACTTCCTGCCCCTGCCTAATAATCTCTGAGCCTTGTGCGTAGTGCTCCCAATGAAAGTCACTAGCCAGTTCTGCCAATTCCAGCGTGGATAAATCGGAAAGGAACTCAATGTTTGAGAGATTACGAACTTTATCTTCACTCATAGGCCCCTCCAAAATTAATATTTAAACTATTCAAACATAGATGAACTATTATAAACAAATAACTTTATTAAAATCTCAGAATATCATTATTCTCTTGTTTAGAAAGTGGGAACACTAAAATCTAAATCTCTGATTGATTTTCAGAAAGTTGGGAAACATAACTATAATGTTAAACTAAAAGGAGGGTGTTAACAATGGGTTTTTTTTCTAAGATGATATGGCAATTTAGTAAATTTAGAAATTGGTTTATGTTAAGGTTTACCGTGTTTCGTAAACGATGGAAAGTTTAAATCCCTGTTTTCTATTTCTAGGATATAGCCTAAAGCAAATCTTCACCCTTAGACTACTTGACAAAGCAATTATCGTCTATCCCTATGACTATCATATACTTTTATGAGAAAGCCTAACAGTATTAAAAGTCCACAATCCCTAGGTCTGGGATTGTGGACTTTTTGATTTTAAGTCTTTAACTCTTCTTTGAGAAAATTCCTTGAGAAACTCTCATTACTAGTTTTAGTAACTCACTAAAAATTACAATGCTAAAGGTAAATCCAATAATCTTAAACCATATACCTAGTTCAAGAGGAACTGTTTTGAACACGTTTCCACCATACTGGGTAACTAAAACTTGAACGAGGAAGGTTAAAAGCACAACTCCTACCATTGTCATATTCTTATGAATGTTAGGGAAAATGCTCCGTGCTCCAAACTCTCGACTATTAAATGCATTCCATAACTGAAATACTACAAACGATGTGAACACGATAGTAGATTGTTGAGCCATTGTACCACCAAGCAGTTGCGTATCCAAGAGTATTAGTAAGGCTGCTACAATAAATAATCCATTGGAAACAATTTTCAACAACATATCCTTAGTAACAATGGAGGCATTTCGTTTGATGGGCTGCTTTTCAAGCAAATGCTCTCTCGGAGGTTCTAACCCCAACGTTAAAGCAGGAGGACCATCCATAATAATATTTACCCATAGTAATTGTAAGGTCGTAAAGGGCATGGCATACCCCATGAGTTCTGCCAATATAACTGTGACAAAGGCCACAACATTTACCGTTAGCTGGAACTGAATGAACCGTTGGAAGTTTTCATAAATGCCACGGCCCCACTTGATAGCTTTGACTATTGTAGAAAAAGAATCATCTAATAAAACGATATCCGCAGCTTCTTTGGATACTTCCGTTCCTGCAATCCCCATCGCAACTCCGACATCAGCCGCTTTTAACGCAGGTGCGTCATTAATACCATCACCTGTCACAACCACCGAAGAATTAAGTTCCTGTAAGAGCTTAACAACTCTCATTTTAGCAGTTGGATTTGATCGAGCAATTACCACTATATTAGGAAGCTTGCTCTTTAACTCTTCATCACTCATCTCATCGATATCCATAACTTCTAATATCAATGAGTCCTTCTTGACAATGCCTAATTGAGTGGCAATGGCTTTCGCTGTATTAATATTATCCCCCGTTAAAATTTTGACCGTGATACCAGCTTGTCGGCATTGATTAATAGCTTCTTTGACATCAGAACGCAGTGGATCTTCTATCCCAACAAAGCCTGCAAAAATAAGATCTTTTTCTACATTGTAGATATCTTCCCACTGAGGCTCATCACTAAAGTCATTAAAAGCAAACGCTAACACTCTTCTTGCATTATCCTGAAGTTGTCTTATTCTTGTTTCAATTTCATTGATATGCTCCTGAGTTATTGGCACAATCGAACCATTATAAAGAATTCTGTTCGATATGCTGAGAATCTTTTCGGGTGAACCCTTCGTATAGAGTCTATAGCCATTTTCCATTTGATAAGCTGTAGACATCATTTTTCTGGCTGAGGTAAAATTATATTCACTAATGGGTTCTCCAAACTCTTTACGATAATGGAGATAGTTGATATTATTCTTATCCGCACAGCCAAGCAGTGAACATTCAGTTGGATTTCCTAAAAATTCATATTTTCCATCTTTCTTAGAAATATCCGCTGTAGAGTTGAGGCAAAAATTCTGGAGCATTTCATCACTGCGTAGCTGATCAACTGGAACATCTTTACCGTCGGACCAAACTTCAACAACCGTCATCTTGTTTTCGGTCAATGTCCCTGTCTTATCAGAACAGATGACATTGACCGAACCAATCGTTTCACAAGCAATAAGCTTTCGAACTAAGGCATTATTTTTAGCCATTTTTTGCATATTGAATGCCAATGTAATTGCAACCATAGTTGGCAATCCTTCAGGTACAGCAGCAACAATCAGAGCTACGGAGGTTACAAAGGCATCTTTGATCCCTGGAAGGGCCGCGCCTATATTATCCAGCACAAGGATCCCGTGCCTGTACATCTTGAACACTTCGAAAAGAAAGATGGCGGCGGCTGCAATAGATCCAATAATGGATATTCTTTTGCCCAGATCCGCTAATTTCTGTTGAAGAGGGGTTTGAGACGTTATTTCTCCCTTCAACTCATCAGCAATTTTACCCATTTCAGTTCCATCGCCAATTGAAGTTACAATCCCAATTACTCTTCCCTCAATAACCATGGTACCTGAGTAAAGCATGTTTTTCCGCTCTGCAAGGGGGCAATTCTCCCTTTCAATTTTTAGAGAATTCTTAGAAGCAGCTTCGGCTTCACCCGTAAGCATCGATTCGTCGATCCCAAGACTTGAAGAATGAATTATTCTCATATCAGCAGGAACTTTGTCACCCGTTTCTAAATGAACAATATCTCCAATCGTTAGTTCGCTTTGGGTAAGTAATACGATGTCCCCTTCTCGAACCACTTTGACATGAACATCTTCACTAAGCTTTGATAAAGCCTCAAATGCTTTATCTGATTTACCCTCTTGAATCACTGATATCGACGTTGCTATTAGGACAGCAACAAAAATCCCTACACCATCGGGAATATGACCCATGGCTAAGGATATTGCCCCTGAAATTAATAGAATTACAATGAGGGGTTCCTTCAAGCTCTCAAATATCTTGTAAAAAATACTAACCTTCTCTTTAGGGGTAAAAACATTTTTCCCATAACGTTGGATTCTCGTCTCAGCTTCAGCCGCTGATAAACCCTTCTCTTCATTACTCTCTAATTCAGAGATAACCTCTTCAACTTCTCTTTGGAAAAAGTCCACTATATTATCCTCCTTTTTTTTCCTATTGCTCACTTATAGTTCCCATAGTATTAACGAAATAATCACTCCTTACTTTTGCTTCACAACATCTTTCAAGTAAACAAAAAAGACTTTTAACACAGCCATAACTGGCTATGTTAAAAGTCTCGTTACCTCTACGGTTTACAAAAACAGGTAAGTCACCTTACCGGGTATGTTGCTTTTGTAATTAAACTACTCCCTCTTAACAAAT
This sequence comes from Desulfosporosinus sp., assembly GCA_016278585.1. Lineage (GTDB taxonomy): Bacteria > Bacillota > Desulfitobacteriia > Desulfitobacteriales > Desulfitobacteriaceae > Desulfosporosinus. The sequence goes on along the minus strand of JADQBO010000300.1, from coordinate 14,005 downwards.
CAAGTGTACCTCAAATTGTTTTGCTTGTCAAACTTAAGAATTCAATTTTTTTTATGTTTAAACTCTACCTCCACTTACCACTCAACACCTTAATTCGCGGATAAGTCGATTTAAGCCTTAAGATAATGACTTGCTTTTCCACCCATTTAAGTAAATAATACTGTATAGATTGAAAAAGAGGAATTTGAAATGAGAATACAGGCTAAATTTTATACAAAAGAGTTAAACCTTACCGGCTATATATTACTTTTATCATCGTCCATGCTCTACGGAGGGAATCTTGTCGCAGGCCGTTTCATTTCAGGGGATATTCCACCCATCGCCTTGTCTATGTTACGTGGACTCTTCGGTTTATTGGTTCTCTTTCCATTAGCCTGGCATTCCCTACGCCAAAGTCCAAAGCCAACACGCATGGATTTATATAGTTTTGCCCTTTTAGGATTTCTAGGAATTACAGTGGCTTATGGTACATTCTTATGGGCAATACAATATAGTACGGCCACGAATGCGGCAATCATTTTTGCATTAAACCCAGCCCTTACCAATATCCTTTTAACCGTTGGATGGGGTATCATACCCTCACGACTAAGGGTTTTAGGAATAGGGCTCTCCTTCTCAGGTCTAGTAGTTGTAATATCCCAAGGTTCATTTACTCGTTTAATAACTCTAAACCTCAATCCCTGTGACCTTGTTTTGTTACTCAATGTAGTGGCCGTTGCGTTATTCTCAATTCTAGGACAAGGTGTCATGAAAAAATTCACACCTTTAGTGACCAGCGTTTACTCCCTCTTCTTCGGGACAATTTTCTTATCGCCCTACGGGATATGGGAACTGCTAAATAAACCCTGGTACCTTTCAAGAACAAGCTGGTTAGTTGTTCTATATATGGGTTGTTTGGTTACTGGTATAGCAATTTTACTATATTTAGAGGGAATTAGCCGCATAGGCAGCGGAAAAGCAGCCATCTTTAATAATATAGTCCCCGTGTTCGGTATTTTGTTAGCCTTTCTTTTTCTAGATGAACGTTTAGCTTTATACCATTTAATAGGCTTTAGCTTAGTTCTGATCGGTATCGGTTTTTGCCTCTATCCTAGACGAGAAAAGGCATCCCTGGATCAAGCCAGTCTTTTGATACTTTCAGCTAAAGCTCCCAAGAGCCGATGAAATCCTTGGGCGTTTTGGGCAGGTACTCTATATTGCTTGTTAATCTCAACTTGCACTGCGGGAATTCCCAGTTCACGCGCTGCATAATTAGCAACTGTGTTTTGCCCTGACGCGGCAAAATAATCCAAGGAGGTTCTTAATAACCCGAAATCTTGAAAGGTTTGTTCTAAAGTTTTTAATATCTCCGCCTTACCCAGAAGGTTCTTTTCTTTATTTGTGCCAAAATCCACATCAAAATCCCTCTCCCGGGCAGCACCATGTAGATCAAGAATAAACTTTATTTTATTTTTTTTACAAATTTCAGCGATTTTTTCTTTATATATACAAGGATTGTCAAAGTTAGGATCTCCTCCATAAAGTTTTGTCGCTGCGATCCCATGACAACCGGTTAACTTGTTTAACAAGTAAACTACAGAGCCCGTGAATTGATCTGACATCTTAATCTTCTTTTGCCTATAGTGCCTAACCGCATGTGGTGCAGATACTAAAATAGGCAGCTTCCCAACCGAAAACCAAAAGGGTTCCTCCTGCTTGGGATTGACTCGTTTGTTCGTTTTGTAAAAATGAATTCTTTCCACGTTTACAGCTTCTTCGTTAAGGCGCGCTCGACTGAACTCGTTTAAAACATCTTCTTGATTATCCATACGCTCCCCCTTAAATATATCAACGCCCATAAATTTTTGGGAATTAATTTGCTCTAAACTGTATTTTACAATGTTATCACCATTATGAATAGGACCTTTAGCCTAAGTTATGGGGACTTTATGTCTATACATTTAGACTCAAGTCAATGATAGTATAGACTAAGATTTATATACTACGGAGGGATTCTCTTGCTTTGGCACAAAATTAACACAAAGAAACAAAATCTAATTATTATTGGCGGAACCATTATTTTATCCCTGATCATTGTGGGAATTACGAACGTTATTGTACGTATGAGTTAAGATATATAAACTTAATGACAGCTAAACCCCTTACAGTAGACACTGGTTAAAGAACCTCTAATCTACTCTAGGGGGTTTAACAAAGTATGGCATGTAACCGTATGTTCGGCTACATGCCAATTTAATGATTAATTGTACTGTTAAACGTTTAATAGGTCTCCTCAAAAACTTCGAAATATGACTCTGGGTGGATACATGCTGGGCATTCCTCGGGGGCGTTCGTCCCTTCATGAACATAACCACAGTTTCCACATTTCCAAAGTCTGTTGTCTTCCTTTTTAAAAACAGTACCATTTTCAATATTTTTAGCGAGTTTATTATATCTGGTTTCATGCCTTTTTTCTGCAGAAGCAATCATATTAAAGGCATCAGCGATGTCGGGAAAGCCCTCTTCTTCTGCAACTTTTGCAAACAAGGGGTATAATTCAGCCCACTCTTCATTTTCCCCACCGGCAGCAGCTATTAAATTCTCAAGAGTAGTTCCTTGTGCTACAGGAAACGTTGCATTAATTTCTACTGTCATAGGAAGTTCACCCTCAAAACCCGCTAGTAAAAACTTATAGAACCTTTTAGCGTGCTCTTTTTCATTATCAGCAGTTTCAATAAAGATATTTTTAATTTGCTTGTAGCCTTCCTTATCGGCCACAGATGCATAATAAGTATAACGATTACGGGCTTGTGATTCTCCAGCAAACGCCTTCAAAAGATTTTCTGCGGTCTTAGTCCCTTTTAAACGATTCATATAAAAAACTCCTTCATCTTACGTTTAGATAGTTTACAAGGCATTAAGAACAAACGCCATGTAAATGATCTATAACTATCCTATGTTAATTGTAATTATTATAGTTTTAGATAACGAGCTAGTCAATACCTATGAGTAAATTTTAAGATTCTATTTCCTATCTCCTGTCTGTCTCATATCTCAAATCTCATAAGTCACTCATAGACTTTACAGCTTTTAAATCGATAATTTCAAATGTGGTCAAATGAAATTTAATAATCCCCTCCTCCCTGAGTTTACTCATTTCTCTCGACATAGATGGACGAGAAACATTCAGGAAATCCGACAGTTGATTTCGATTTAAGGGCAAAATTATAGTTCTGCCCCCTGTCTTATTATATTGCTCTAGTAAATACGTGCAGATTTTTCCGCGTATACTCTTGATTGTCAGATATTCTACCTTCTTATTCAACACCATAGCTCTTTCTGAAATTATCCTTAAAAAGTTCTGTATAAGAATCCTGTGCCATGAACACATCCTATCACAATCGCCAACAATTTTCCCCCTTGGTAGGAAAAGCACTTCACAAGCTTCATTGGCCTGTACAGTGGCCGGCCAGGTCATCAAACTGGAAAAAGCCACTATTTCACCAAAAATCTCCCCTGGTTTCAAAAGTGTCATCACAATTCTATGCCCTGCAGCATTTTCTTTACTAACCGTCGCTCTACCCTTAAGAACTATCCCAACACTTTCATAAGTATCCCCACTCGTCACAATATAATCACCTTTTTTATAGGAACCTTTTTTGGGTTTCAAACAATCTAACATGGCTAAAATTGATTCTCTTTCTATTCCCTGAAATAAGCTCACATCTGACACTTTATCTAAATACTTTTCAAACAATTTCCTATCACCTTTATTTCTGTATCCTCAGATACCGACTTAGTTCTTTCTATTGTATATAATGAACCTGTAAAATAAAGAATACGGAAGGGGTTATCTATAATGTTAAGAAAGATTATAAAAATAGATGAAGAAAAATGTAACGGATGTGGCCTTTGTGTCACTGCTTGTCATGAAGGTGCTCTTCAATTAATTGAAGGTAAAGCCCATCTTGTGTCTGAAAGCTATTGTGACGGTCTTGGAGATTGTCTGCCTGAATGCCCAACCGGAGCTATCGTCCTTGAGGAGAGAGAGACCGTCGAATATGACGAAGAAGCCGTCAAGAAGCATATGGAGAAAAACAAGCCACAACCTAAAGAAGCTCTTCCCTGTGGTTGTCCCGGTACTCATGCGAAGTTGCTTGCACAAAAACCTCTGCAAGCTGATCCGGTTATCTCCGCTGAAAACTTACATTCTCAGCTCGGTCAGTGGCCCTGCCAGTTAAAATTAGTACCCGTAACCGCACCATATTTGGATAACGCACATTTGCTGATAGCAGCTGACTGCACTGCCTTCGCTTACCCAAATATTCACCAAAGGTTTATGCGGAATAAAATTACCCTAATTGCCTGTCCAAAACTAGATGATATTGATTATTCGGAGAAACTAACCGCTATACTAAAACAGCATGAAATAAAAAGTGTTTCAATCCTACGAATGGAAGTGCCCTGCTGTGGCGGTATTGTTCAAGCTGTTAAGAAGGCTTTGTCAAACAGCGGAAAAATGATACCTTGGAATATTGTCACAATCTCAACAGATGGTAGAATTATTGAAGATTAACACCCGAAACGGAGGGACAGGTGCGTTGTTTCAGCTAAATCACAAACAATGCACCTGTCCCCTGCTTTTTCCCATTAACTTTCTATTTTTTACCTAACCTCTCTGACAGAAGCTCAGTACCACTACCAACGTTATCCGTGTCATTTTCTCTAATAATTGTCACAAAGGCTTCCACCGGTATATTTAGAGTTTCGCTGGCTTTTGAAGCCAGTTCTTTGACTAGCTTTGCTTTTTGTTCTTTAGACATTTTACCTGCCTCAATCGTAATAACGGGCACAATATCACACTCCTTTTTAATCTTTCACAAAAAACACTCTCTTTAACACGGCAACTTAACTTTCTTTTTCTCTTTTGTTTTTCCGTATATCTTGCTAGAAATCTTAGGGGCTGCTATAAATAATCCGATCCCGACCATGGAGGAAACTAAAATATAGATGCTGCTAAAAATCTTTATTGAACCTACGGCTAGAGAGGCTATAATAATTGAAAATTCTCCTCGTTGAATGAGGGAAAATCCAGCCCGTAAGGCCCCCCTTGGTGTAAGTCCATACCATCGACCGCCATAGAACCCTACTATAAGTTTCCCGACAATTGACCATGCCAATAAAACCAGCAGCAACCCAATCATTGGAACTCCTTCACCAAGCTTAATGGTCGTGCCATAATAAAGGAAGAACAGTGGTAGGGTTAAGTCTCTTATAGGAACAATAATTGACTCTAGATGTTCATTGCGCCGTACTTCTGCAATTATAACCCCTGCCAAAAAGGCACCTAGAACTTCGGATAACCCAAGCCATAAGGCTAGCCCACCATAGCTTAACGCAATTCCAATTATAAACATAATGAAAATATCACTATTCATATAACGGTCAAAGAACAAATCCAACTTACTAAATACAAAGCTGCCTATTAATATTGCACCAGCAGTTAAGCCTACCACTTTAAACAAAACCAGGGACAATGCGCTAAAGGTTATTACTCCTCCTGCTGTTAAGCCAACTAAAATTGCCACTAAAACTGGCGCTACTAAATCTTCGAAAATTAAAAGACCTAGCATAAATTCCGCCTCAGGATTTGCCATTCTCTTGTAGCTCTCCAGCAGTTTTGCGGTAATCGATGAACTTGTCGCATAAACAACCGAGCCAATAAGAAAAGCCATAAGGGGTTCAACACCCATTACTATACAAATCACCATTGTAATCCCCAGACTTAAAATCACATCTAGGGTTCCTGCAATACTGACCTTTTTAGCAACTGTCATAAGCTGTCGAATTGGAAACTCCATACCTAACATAAAGAAAAGTAAAACGATCCCAACTTCACCGACAAAATGAAGCAGGTTAGAGCCTGACAGTAATCCCCCTAAAGCAATGCCCAGTAGAATAAACAAGATTACTTCTGGTATCTTAATTTTAAGAGATACATATCCTGTGACAAATAATATAATAAGCAGCAGCCCAGAACCTAGGATCTCGGGTATAATCATAGGCTAATTATCTTTTCATTATATTGCTCAAAATCACATATTTGTTCCTGTTTACCACTGACCATCACTGTATCACCTATTTGTAACATTTGACTAGCTTCCGGATTAGAAATCACCTCTGAATCCCGGAAAATGCCTAAAATCGTAACCCCCATACGTTTACGAATCTCATTCTCTCCAATCGTTTTCCCAACTAATGGTGAGCTATTTTTTAATTCAAACCATTGCATCACAATTTGACGTTTAAAGAGTTTCATTTTATCACTGTCGATCGGCTGGAAAACAGCACCCAACAATTGTGCCCCAAGCTCTCTTGTTTCCTCCGCACTTAAATTTACTGAGAAGTCCGCTTCATCATCATCTGGATCTGAAAAAAAGTACAATTCCCGCTTACCTGAATGATGGATAATGAGTACAATCATACTACCTTCTGCTGTAACCAAAGACATCTTCTTACCGATACCTGGTAGATCTGCCATTTTAACTTTCATTTTACACAACCCTTTTATTAAGTTTCACGGCAGTACCGTAAACAAGGATCTCAGCTGCTCCTTGCATGACATTTGAAGTTGTAAAACGCACATTAATGATAGCATCAGCTCCCAGCTTTTCAGCTTCCGACACCATTTTACTAGTAGAAATTTGTCGAGATTCGTTGATCATCTCACTATACTCTTTAAGTTCTCCGCCAACTATCTGTCTGAAAACAGCGATTATGTCTTTCCCTACGTGCTTCGCTCTGATGGTACTTCCTTTAACCAAATCTAAAGACTCGGTTACGTCGTAACCTGGTACATAGTCAATACTTGTTAAGATCATTTTTTTCCGCCTCCTTATCGTTTATTCTTTCCTTAATTAATAAGATTATCAATAGTCCACCGCTTATTACTGCTAAAACGATGGCTACACCTATAATATTCGGAATCAAAGAAGGAGCAACAAAAGCCATGCCCATTACTCCAAAAAAGTATAAGGCTATGCAAAAGACCAAGATCCAACCAAGGAGTTTAATCATTTAATGACCCCCTCACTCCAATACTTGTTTTCATTATATCACGTCATATCTGAAGATCGTCAAGGGAACTAGCGCCTAAAATAATGGTTAATAAAAGATGACCCATCAGCATTATCTAACACTGATGAGGTCAGCTTTAGGTTTGTTTGCTATTTTCAGTCTTGATCAGGTTTCCATCCTTGCTTACTATGGACCCCATCACAGAAGGGACGGTTTCCGGAAAGTCCGCAACGACACAGCGCTAATTTGCTTCCTTCCTTTAAAGGTTTCCCATCGAGACCGATTACTACGGTTGGACCTTCAACAAGTAACGGCCCGTTGGGAGTTACCCTTATCTTTACCGCCGCTGGGTTAGATTTTTCAAAGTTAATATTGCCTACTCCCTTGGCAATTTGTACATCTACTTTAGAACCCTCGGGCAGGGAGTATCTTAAGGCACCCGACGGGCATTTATCAATAGCACTGATAATTTCCTCCGGCTCAGCCGCATCGACATTAACCCACGGACGCTGCTTCAAATTAAATACCTCTGGTAAAAGCCTCAGGCATGTTCCCGGATGTGCACATAATTCAGGGAACCAGTGAACTATGACATGATCGTTTTTGTATTCTTTCATATAACCAATCCCTTCGTAAAATTATTCTATTTACTATTTACATTCTATCATAAATAAGACTTATTTTGATAAGTTGTTTCAATTATTAGTCTATATAAGTAGTACCCAAACAACTGTAATAGAGCATCTTAATATTATCTCAAAAACTACCCCCAGAAATACAGAACCTCACACGCCATACTGGGTGTGAGGTTTCTTTTATAGGTTTCTTTTATAGTTTTATTTAGACGTAATTTACCTTACCCAAAGATTCATATCCTCAAATGAACCAGCGATATCACAATTGTTAATCAGACGACCTTGATATCTATACCCAAGTTTATGGAAGACTCTATTCATTCCGTAAGACTGGGCTCGTGCCAAAGTGTATAAGTTGAAAGAGCCCTGTTTTTTAACTTCGTCTTCTAAACGACACAGTAGTCGTTCGCACAATGAATACCCTCGGTATTCTTCTAAAGTCGCACAATCCGTCATTTCACAACGATTGAGAATTGGATCAGGGTATGCTGCCGCAACACTGATCAGTGTATCACGTGAAAATGCTCCAGCAAAAATATTACCACTCTGTATTAAGGATCGGATATATTGAGGGTCTTCTACTGGGGAGGGATAACTCGCAAAAACCTGAGTAAGTAACTGGGATATTTGTTGAGCAAAGGATTGATTCAAGAGTTTTAACTCTATTCCGTTAGGCAAGTCTCGTGGCTGATTGATGGATTCCTTCCCAACGGAATGGATGATATCATCCTCTGATTGCAGCTTATCGGAATGACCTCTTACATCACTAACATAATAGGCAAGGCTAACAGCAAATTCCTGGTAATTAGGACGGATGAGATTTCCTTCGGTGTTAAATCCGCATTCTAGAAACTCGGGAACATCTACAGGCATTGCCCAAAGCCATATCTTTTCTAACTTCTGTTCAATTGCTAAATCAATAAGATGCCGGCTAAACAAAGACGGCTTTGTATATTGAGGGTAGCCATTGACAACCAGCCGTCTATTCTTCTCATCCACCGAAATGGAGTTTGAGAAGCTCACAGGGCTAATCGTGTTAAGCATTTGCTCTCCCTCCGAAACTGCTGGTAACCTTTTTTCTTCTCTCCTGTCGCATGTTTTCTTGAGGCGTCAGACTAATCAAGTCACCTTTTAATAATTTACCAAGTCCAACCTGGCGTGTTTTCGAACTACTACAGGGAGTTGAGCATGACTTACAGCGGCTTATTTTATTTTCTGGTTCCTGATATACGCAGATGACTCCTTCATAATTACGCAGGACTACTTTATCGTTTGATTGCGAAATCAAATAGTTAGGCTGCAGCGGGATTTTACCTCCTCCACCCGGTGCATCGACAACAAAAGTAGGAACAGCGAAACCGGAGGTATGTCCTCTGAGCATTTCGATAATTTCTAAACCGGTACTGACAGATGTACGGAAATGTTCAATACCGCTGGATAAGTCGCATTGGTACAAGTAGTAAGGTCTTACCCTACATTTTACTAGTTCGTGGAGCAGCTTTTTCATAACTACAGGACAGTCATTAATTCCCTTAAGCAAGACGGACTGGTTGCCTAGCGGAATGCCTGAGTTAGCCAGCTTGTTTAGGGCATTACGGGATTCAACAGTAAGCTCTTGGGGATGATTAAAATGTGTATTAATCCAGATTGGTTGGTATTTTTGCAAGACTTGGATAAGGTGATCCGTAATACGCATAGGTAGAACTACCGGAGTTCTTGTTCCGATCCGAATAATCTCAACGTGGGGGATTGAACGTAGATTAGACAGGATAAATTCTAAACGTTCATCCGAAAGAGTAAGTGGGTCTCCTCCCGAAATCAATACATCACGTATCTGAGGGTTAGAACGTATATACTCTAAGGCGAGCTTAAAACGGTTTAAAGGTAAAGCCTTATCCGTTTGTCCAGCCATTCTTCGTCTGGTGCAATGTCTACAGTACATTGCGCATTGATCGGTTACCAAAAGCAATACACGGTCAGGATAACGATGTGTAAGACCAGGCACCGGTGAATCGGCTTCTTCATGCAAAGGATCATCTAAATCACATGAGGATTTATTTAATTCGTGGATTGAAGGAATTGCTTGTTTTCTAATAGGGCACTCAGGGTCTTGGGAATTCATCAGAGAAAAGTAGTATGGAGTGATTGCCATACGGAAATTTTCTAGGCAACGCTTAATTTGAGCAGCTTCCTCCGTGGGAAGAGACATAGATTCTAGCAATCCCTTGTGGTCTGTGATACGGTTGGACATTTGCCAATTCCAGTCATTCCATTTCTCGTCACTTATATTAGGCCATAAGGTTTGTCGTTGTTGATTCATTGGTTTGTTCATTTTTTCTACCTCCTTGTCTAGTTACAAAAAAAGTTTAATTAGGATGTACAATTTCTCTTTCCATAAGCTAGATACAGTTACGAAAGAAATCCGTTTATATCACTGACAACTTCCATGACTATAATAAGTTGTTGGTCCAGAAATGTCAACTACAATTTTTGTAGAAATATGTTCAATTAAGTGTTTGATATCCACTACAAAAAAAACAAAAATAATATAACCCTTAAAATGGAGATTATCATGATTCTTAATGGTCTAATGTTCTAAAATATGGTATACTAAACAAGGTAACAACTTATACATAATTTACAAGTTGTTAGATCACGATTGGTTTAGTACCTCATTGCCTTTTATAAGGAGGTGGTTCTATGCTTGTATAAAAAATCATAAAGTTTTGTTTTTAAAAGAGTACAGATACATTGGAGGTAGAAAGAAATGAAAAAGTTTACTATACTTATCCTTGTTACCCTCATCTTACTGGTAATGACCGGCTGTGGTGCATCTAAGAGTAATTCTGACGAACCAACAACAACCCTGGAACGAATTAAGGCCGATGGAAAAATAACTTATGCCATGAGCGGGCAGTACCCACCCTTTAACTATTTTAACGAGCAAAACGAGCTGACTGGATTTGATGTAGAAATAGGCCAGGAAATTTCTAAACGAATTAACGTAAACCCAGCACCTATCGCAACGGAATGGGATGGGCTTATTGCAGGGTTAACAACGAGTAAATTTGACATGATTTTAGGCAGCATGGCAATTACCGACGATAGATTGCTAAAAGTGAATTTTAGTACACCCTATTACCGTTCGGGAGCCCAAGTTATAGTGCCGTCTGACTCAAACATCAGTGGAGGGGCTGACCTTAAAGACAAGACAGTCGGGGTCGTTCTCGGTACAACATTTGAAACGAAAGCAAGGGAATTAGGCGCAACTGTCAATACATATAAAGGTGATCCTGATGCCTTTAATGATATGGCCAACGGAAGACTTGATGCCGTGATTACTGATAAAATTGTTGGCCTAAATGCCATTAAAGAGAACAATTACCCCTATAAACTGGTGGGTGATTTGTTATATGCAGAGAAGATGGGTATTGCGATCCGCAAAGATAGTCCCGAACTCCTGGAGGCAGTAAACAGCGCCTTGACCGAGATGATGAATGACGGAACCTATAAGAGAATTAGTGAAAAATATTTTAGTGCCGATATCCGCTAAGCCGGTAGCCGAATCAGCAATGGGGTAGCTCTGTCAGACTGGAGGTAAATTGCTTTGAATCTTGACTTTACGATCATCCTTAAATACCTACCTTTTTTGTTGCAGGGGGCAGGTTTGACCATCGAACTTGCCGTTCTGGGAATTGCATTTGGTATTCTTATAGGTCTAGTCGCAGCTCTACTGAAGATATCCCATACTCCTCTGCGGTATATTGCCCATTTTTACATTTGGCTGATTCGAGGAACCCCTTTGCTTGTTCAGCTCTTTCTAATCTATTTTGGATTACCACAAGTTGGCATAACCTTGGATGCTTTTACATCTTCTGTAATAGGACTAGGAATCAACAGCGGGGCGTACCTCGCAGAGGTTTTTCGGGGGGGTATTGAAGCCATCCCGAAAGGGCAAACTGAAGCTTCTTTATCTCTTGGCATGGGGAAATTCTTGACTATGCGCAGGATTATCTTTCCTCAAGCTTTGCGGATTGCAATACCATCATTAGGCAATCAGTTCATCATCACTTTAAAAGATTCGTCTCTATGTTCCGTTATTACAATGTCGGAACTGCTTCAAACGTCTCAACGCTTTGCTAGTGTGACATTTAGCTCTCTGGAATTCTACACCGCCGCCGCTGTCCTCTATTTGCTGATGACCACTGTTATATCGACTCTTTTACGCAGTCTAGAATGGAGATTATCTAAAGAAACTCGGACAAAGGGGGGTTAATCATGAAATTGGCAAATATACCAGAAAACTCAACCATCGATGTAGATAGTCTTCTGGACAAACCAATGATCGATGTTAATAGCCTAGTCAAAGACTTCGGCGACAATCGGGTCATTGACGGTATTGATGCAACAGTGTCTGTAGGGGAGGTTGTCGTACTGATCGGTGCAAGTGGTTCAGGAAAGAGCACTTTTCTGCGCTGTTTAAATGGACTAGAGACACTGACCGGGGGAGAAATCTTAATAGATAACGTACCTCTAGAAAGGAAATCAAGTAGTCTCAAGGAAATTCGCCGTCAGGTTGGCATGGTGTTCCAACAATTCAATCTCTTCCCTCACCTGACTGTGTTGGAAAATATCATCGAAGCTCCCGTTCATGTTCTTAAACAGGAAAAGAAGGCTGCCATTAAAGTTGCCCAAGAGTTACTCTCGAAGGTTGGCCTTTACGATAAACAACACTGCTACCCGGGGACACTATCTGGGGGGCAAGGCCAGAGAGTAGCTATTGCAAGGGCTCTAGCTATGCACCCGAAAATAATGCTCTTTGATGAGCCAACGTCGGCCCTTGATCCTGAGCTGGTCGGGGAAGTTCTTACTGTAATGAAGCAGTTGGCAGAAGATGGAATGACCATGGTTGTTGTAACCCATGAAATGAGTTTTGCTAAGGAAGTTGCGGATAGGGTAATCTTCATAGACGAAGGCCGGATTGTCGAAGAAGGCTCTCCTGTACAGATTTTTAGTAATCCAAAGGAAAATCGAACTAGGGCTTTCCTCAGTAGATTAAGTCATTGATAAACGGTTTTACAACCGTAAAATTTGCATAGTGTCCCATAGACAACGTTCCTTTATTGCGCTTATGGAATATATTGACATAACAAAGTGCTTTAAAAGGAGTCGTTGTAATGAGTGAGAAAAAAAGCGGGTGCAAATGTCAGGGTACTTCCAGTTCAAAAGAATGGCCGTTCGTCATTGGAAGTATAGTAGTATACGAATTGGCAATCATCATCGTTTTATTAGTACTAATCTTCTTTGATCTTGATGCACCGTGCGATAAGCCACCATCAATTACTACAGATCCTGAGGAAATGAACCCAACCGAATAGTTATTCATGATCTATATATCGCCTCATCAAAAAGGCCACAGTCCCAGTTTAAGAGGACTATGGCCTTTTTGAATATCAATAGTCTCGGCCTATATATTTAAATCTCTACGTTTATAAACTAGATAGGTTGTCCTCAATAATATTGCGATAATAACAAAGGAAATAATCCCATATATAGGTTCAAAACCTCGTGAATATATCAGCTGTTTTGCTTCAAAATACTTGAATGGTGTAAGAAATCTAAGATTTTCTATCTTGTTATTCATGTCTATCGCTATAGATAACATAAATGTGATCAATAGTATCCCTGCAGTTAACGATGGAGCATTATTTGGATTCTTACAAATAGCCGCTGTTGTTGTACCTATAAATAAAAATATGAGCTGCAGGATAAACATTCCAACCAACAGTTTCATTATGTTACCGCTTACCCCCTCCCCTTTGCTATACTTTTGGACTAAAAGTATTGAGGAAACCATCGTTACAAGATTAAAGATTATTATATTGACTAGAGAGGCAAGCAGTTTCGAGGTAATAATTGCATTTCTGGAAATTGGTTTTACAAACAAGAACTCTGCTGTATTATCCCTTTCTTCCTTGGAAATTATAATTGCTCCAAGCTTTGCAGCATGAATTGTTGCCATGATTACCAAGTATATAAAGAGTACTCCGTAATAACCAGTGACCGTTGTAAGATCAAAGGTACCCAAGCCCATAATAGTTTTTAGAGACTCTGGCATTTGAGCTAGTAAGTCATTGATAGATTGACCAGAAACAGACAAACCTGCATATTTACCCATGCTGCTTGCAATCAATACGATGACACCAATACTCCATATCACAAGACTTTTTCTATTGGCTTTCATTTCTCTTATAAAAACATTCATAAATATATCCATTCCTTTCGCTGCGCTCAAGGCACAAAACGTTATGAAA
>JADQBO010000079.1 GCA_016278585.1 Desulfosporosinus sp. | reverse complement strand
ATTGCTTAATTTCTTAATAGCTTCTACAACAGCAGGGATACGAGTAGATCCACCCACTAAAATGATTTGGTTAATTTGGTTCCAAGAAAGTTTTGCATCTTCAATTGCTTGACGTGTAGGTCCAATGGTGGCTTCCACAAGATCCGAAATGATTTCTTCAAATTTAGCCCGAGAAATATTCATATCTAAATGTTGAGGACCCTCTTCCGTCATCGTAATAAACGGAAGGTTAACATTGGAATTCGTAACACCGGATAACTCGATTTTCGCTTTTTCGGCCGCTTCCTTTAAACGTTGAAGAGCAACTCTGTCTTTGGAAAGATCTGCGCCATGGCTTTTCTTGTATTCCGCAACCATATAATCGATGAGGCGTTGGTCAAAATCGTCGCCGCCTAAATTGTTATTCCCACTAGTAGCTTTCACTTCAACCATACCCTGGCTTAATTCCAGGATTGATACGTCAAAGGTCCCGCCCCCTAAGTCAAACACCAAAACCGTTGAATCATCTTTTTTGTCAAGTCCGTATGCAAGTGCTGCCGCTGTAGGCTCGTTAATAATCCGAAGTACTTCAAGTCCAGCAATAGCACCGGCATCTTTAGTAGCTTGACGCTGGGCATCTGTAAAATAAGCCGGAACCGTAATAACCGCTTGGGTAACCGGTTGTCCGATATAAGCCTCTGCATCCGTTTTAAGCTTTTGGAGAACCATCGCCGAAATTTCCTGGGGGCTATATGTCTTATCTTCTATTTTTACTTTAAAATCAGTACCCATATGACGTTTAATGGAACTGACCGTTTTGTCTGGATTAGAAACAGATTGGCGTTTAGCCACCTGTCCAACTAAGCGCTCACCAGATTTTGAAAAACCAACGACCGATGGAGTTGTACGGTTTCCCTCTGCATTAGGGATGACAACAGCTTCTCCACCTTCCATAACTGACACACAAGAGTTAGTAGTACCTAAGTCAATACCAATAATTTTTCCCATAATAATCTTCCTCCTTTTACTAGTTCGAAACTTTAACCATGCTAGGACGTAGAATTTTCTCTTTCAGGTAATATCCCTTTTGCAGTTCTTCAACAACCGTATTCTCAGGATGTTCATCCGACTCTACCCGGAGCACCGCATCATGAAGGTTGGGGTCAAAGGGCTGACCCATGGATTCTATGGCCTTAAGACCTTCCTTGCTAAGGGCAGTTTGTAATTGACGGTAAATCAAGTCCACTCCTTGGGAAAAGGCATTAATATCTGGATTCAATTGAGCCGAACTGGCGGCCCGTTCAAAATTGTCCAACACAGGCAGGAGTTCTCCAATCAGACGTTCAGACGCATATTTAATGATCTCCGCTTTCTCCTTCTGGGTACGTTTTCGGTAATTGTCAAATTCCGCCTGTAGCCGTAGCAAATGATCATAATGCTCCTCTGCTTTGGCTTTGGCTTGAACAAGTTCCGCCTCTAATGTCATATTTTTCTCCAAAGGACTCATATCATTGCTATCCAAAGTATCTTCTCCTGGAGGTTTCTCAAGGTCACGCTCTTGCGTATCCTTCAGATCATTCTCGTCCATACTAAGCTTTTGGCCTCTGAGAGTATCTTCTCTCATTCGCGCCATGCATATCACCTCTCGTAACTTAATCATTATATATAGAATGAACCTAAAGGCTCAGTCACCGCATTAATTTCACTGAAGCACTTGCTTCGAGGTTAAAAGCAGAACGATTCAACACGTTTCATCAAAGCCCCCGTGACCCTCGTCACCGCCTTCGTTTTATCAGAACTTCTGTCAAACTTCGTGTCATAAAATCAACAATCGCAATAACCTTGGCGTAATCCATACGGGTCGGCCCAAGTACGCCCACCGCCCCGATTGTTAAGCCATTTACTTTATAATTCGCGGAAATTACGCTACAATCTTGAAATTCCTTCAATATATTTTCTCCACCGATCGTGACATTTAGTCCCTCTTGGCGGGGGGTTAATAACTTTTTCAAGGGCTCATTTTCTTCGAAAGCTTTGAATAAGGTTTTAACCTTGCCTAAATCCCGAAATTCTGGTTGATTGAGCATGTTTAGAGTTCCCCCGAGATAGATACGTTCCTCTTCCTCGTTATCGTCCAATATAGCTCTTAACATATCTAACGCGTTATCGATCAAAAGTCTCTGCCTAGACAGTTCACTATATATTTCATGCAGTAAGCTGCGTTTTACCTGGCTCAAGGAATATCCACGCATTTTCTGGTTAAAGACCCCAGCCACTTGTTGAAGTTCTTCGGCCGTAAGATTCTCCCCTACATCGATAATATGATTTTCCACCGCGCCATTTTCTTTTACGATGATCATAATAACCTGACCTGGCTGATACGGTAGGAAATGCATTTTTCCAAAGGTACTTTTGCCTTTATGGGGCCCGAGAACAAGACTCGTTAAGTTTGTAAGCTCTGACAATAATTTGCTAGTATGCGTTATAACTTCCTGAATCTCATTAATTCGTTTCGTGCTCTCTCGTTCGATGATTTCCTTTTCCTGTTCATTAAGGACTTGAGGATCCATCAAACAATCCACAAAATATCGATACCCCGCATCCGAGGGGATTCGCCCTGCAGAAGTATAGGGTTGTTCAATAAACCCTAAATCCCCCAAATCCGCCATTTCATTACGAATTGTCGCCGAGGATACACCCAGATCAAACTTACGGGCAATCGTTCGAGAACCAATCGGTTCAGCGGTAGCAATATAATCCTGAACTATCGCTCGTAATATTTTGCGTTTGCGTTCATCCATTTGCATAATGCTCCCCCCGCCTTTCATCATTGATCCTTACGATTACTCTTCATTTATACCTGCTACAAAGCTGAAATACTAGTTCACAATCGTTGTTAGCACTCTACCTTGATGAGTGCTAACATTTAATGTCTTCACATTACCACGACCTTTTCCCTTTGTCAAGAATCATTTTAGATAATTATTCTCTTCTAATAGTAATCAAACAAATTCTTGAAAGATTGAGTTTGCGACAAAAGCATAGTTTGAATTTAGGCGTAGATAACCATCTTTGACCACAAAAACATCTCTAGCACTATAGCGTTCCAAAACATCTCTATAAATATCCCTGAGATCTGCCCCAAAATCATCGTTAAACGCCTTGAGTTCAACCCCTTCGCCAAGTCGCAACCCCAGGATCATGCGTTCAGCCATACACTCGCGCAAAGATAAAACCTCCTGCCCAGACTGGTCTAGTGGGCTTTGCCCTTTACACAGAAGGTCTTCGTAAGACTGTACATCTTCGATATTTTTCCATCGCACCCTATTTAAACAAGATACCCCCCCAGGACCAATCCCTAAATAATTCGCTCCCCGCCAATACCCTAAGTTATGTTGACATTCATAACCAGGGCGCGCAAAATTAGAGGTTTCATACTGCCTATATCCCCCTTGCTGCAAACGTTTCACAACCCACTCATACATCTCCGCCTGTGTGTCCTCATTTGGAAGTGAATCTATCGTAATATCGCCGGTTGTTTTTAAAGCCTGCTCCTCCCTTTGAGGGCATGCCTCTCCCGAGTATCGGTCATAAAGAGGGGTACCTTCTTCAAGCATTAATCCGTAGAGGGATAGGTGTTCAGGCAAATAGGACAGAGCCTCTTCTATCGTTGCCTGCCAAATCATCATATCTTGCCCCGGAAGTCCAAACATCAAGTCTAAATTAAGGTTATTAAAGCCAGTGTTTCTCAATCGTCCGATGGCTTCTCGAGCTTGCTTAGCCGTATGAACGCGCCCCACAGTGCTTAACAACTCATCATTAAAGGATTGGATTCCCAAGGAAAACCGATTAATCCCAAAACTCCGTATTAGTTGGATTTTTTCATCCGTAAGAGTCCCAGGATTTCCTTCCATTGTTTTTTCAACGTTTAGGTTCATGGGGAAATACCGCTGGATCATCCCCAGTAAGCGTTCTAAATCCGGCTCCTGTAATACCGTCGGAGTCCCACCTCCGATAAAAAGAGAAGACACCCCTTGAGGGGCATCTTTTTGCCTTTTTGCCATCTCCATTTCTAAACCCTCTAAATACACAGAGATAAGGTCTTTAGGAGAATCCCTTAGTGAATGAGAATAAAAAGCACAATAATCGCATTTTTGTTGACAAAACGGGACGTGAACGTATAAAGATGGCATACGCGCGCACACTCTTTCCTTTGTTATCCAGTCGTAAGAGACTCCCACTTTTTCATGGGGGAGCAGGGCCTTAATCCTCGATTTGTAATACCGCCATAAAAGCATCCTGTGGAATTTCCACACTGCCGACTTGCTTCATCCGCTTTTTCCCTGCTTTTTGCTTCTCGAGAAGTTTGCGTTTACGAGAAATATCTCCGCCATAACATTTGGACAAGACATCTTTCCGCATCGCATTAACCGTCTCACGGGCAATGACCTTGTTCCCGATTACAGATTGAATCGGAATTTCGAACATATGCCTCGGAATAATGCCGCGCAGTTTCTCGACAAGTTTCCTTCCCCGATTATAAGACTTTGCTCGATGAACGATAAACGAAAGCGCATCCACCATTTCTCCATTCAGCAGAATATCTATTTTGACTAAATCCGTTTCTTTATAACCCGATAGTTCATAATCCAAAGACGCATACCCTTTGGTCCGAGATTTTAATTGATCGAAGTAATCGAAGACAATCTCACTCAGTGGCAGTTCATAAATCAATTTCACTCGACTGGTAGACACATAATCCATATTACAATAAGTTCCGCGCTTTTCCTGATTAAGCTCCATTATCGCTCCCACATATTCCGATGGCACCAAAATCGTCGCCTTAACGATCGGCTCTTCTATACTAACAATTTGATCCACTGTCGGAAGATTGGAGGGATTATCAATGTTTAAAACATCCCCTTTTAACGTATTCACCTTATAAATTACACTCGGTGCTGTCGTAATCAAATTAAGGTCATATTCGCGTTCCAACCGTTCCTGAATAATCTCCATGTGGAGTAAACCAAGAAATCCGCATCGAAAACCAAAACCTAAAGCAACCGAGGTTTCTGGCTCAAAAATTAAACTGGCATCGTTAAGGTGGAGCTTTTCTAAAGAATCACGCAACCGATTATAATCGCTCGCCTCAACTGGATAAAGTCCACAAAAGACCATGGGCGTGGCCTTCCTATATCCGGGAAGGGGTTTATCAGCCGGTTTTTCTGCATCCGTAATCGTATCCCCGACCTGGGTATCCTTGACGTTTTTGATACTAGCCGCGATAAAGCCAACTTGACCCGCTTTAAGCTCTTCAACAATACTCATCGCAGGAGCAAACACTCCTACTTCAGTTACTTCGAAAGTTTTTCCACTCGACATCATTTTCATCTTGGTCCCTTTAGCAACTCTTCCCTCAACAATTCGCACATAGGAAATAGCACCTTTGTAAGCATCAAATTTAGAGTCAAAAATCAACGCTTTGAGAGGTGCTTGATCATCTCCTTGTGGAGGTGGAACCATAGACACGATCCTTTCCAGGATCTCTTCAATACCGATACCCGTCTTCGCCGAAGCGAGAATGGCTTCACTGGCATCCAAGCCAATCACATCTTCAATTTCTTGTTTAACACGCTCAGGCTCCGCACTTGGAAGGTCAATCTTATTAATAACTGAAATCAGTTCAAGATCGTTTTCTAAGGCTAAATAAACATTGGCCAAGGTTTGGGCCTCTATTCCCTGAACCGAATCGACCACCAATAAGGCTCCTTCACACGCTGCTAAACTACGAGAAACCTCGTACGTAAAATCCACGTGACCTGGTGTATCAATCAGATTAAGCTCATAAATCTCGCCATCTTTAGCCGGATAACTCAAGCGCACGGCTTGAAGTTTAATTGTAATCCCACGCTCACGTTCTAAATCCATGGAATCCAAAACTTGCGCTTCCATTTCACGTTTACTCAAGGCCCCGGTATATTCTATCAGCCGGTCAGCTAACGTAGATTTGCCGTGATCGATATGTGCAATAATTGAAAAATTTCGTATCCGTTGTGAAGCCTGTGCCAAAGGTCCTGCCCTCATTTCTATAATTCAAGATTAGTAAAGTAAACAAGATATTCTAAAAACTAAGTATATCAGCTTTAGGGGGAATTCCGCAAGAATTCCTAACTTAACAGAATCAATCAACGATGACAGGGGATGACAAGGGGACGGGGTTGTTGTCAACATAATAGATGTTAATTACAGATGACAGGGAGAAGGTTATGGGAAAGGTTATAACATTTTAAAAAATGTTTAATTAACCACAAAAAGGAAATATTATATATTCAAACTAAAATTTGGAAGGAAGTGATTATTTGAAACACTTAACTGCATTACTTGTTAAACTTGGTATGGTTTTTATTGTTTTATATGTAATATTGGGTCTATTTTTTGGAATCTCATTAAGCAATATCTTTATCCTGAGTTTATTTCTAACGGTTATTGCTTATGTCCTTGGAGATCTAGGGGTTCTACCAAGGTGGGGAAATCTAATTGCAACTGTATCTGATTTTGGCCTAGCGTTATTGGGTATTTGGTTAGTATCGTCCTATATTTTAGGAATTTCCATCCCAGTGGTAACTGGAGTGCTCACTTCAGCGGTTCTTATTGCTGTCGGAGAATGGTTTTTCCATAAATATTTAGAAGGCAAGGTTATCGAAAATAGAGCATAACTAATACGAAATTAAAGGGGGGATGGCTATTCCAAGTCATCCCCCCCTTTAATTTCGTAATTTTCTTTTTCCAAAACATAATTCATCAACCTATGAAACCCAGTATTTAGCCAACAACCTCTTTCGCGCGATCTAGAATTAACTGGTTATATTTATCCGCCTCTTCTTGCAATTCTAGGATCTTATCCCTAATAGTTTGAAGAAACGTTTCGTCTTTAATTGAATGTAGATTAATCTTTACGTTGAAAATTGCCCCTTGAAAACCTGCATAAGCCGTGACTCCGGAAACTGCCGCGTCACAGGCAGTGTTAGGGTTACCGATCGTTAAAACCCTTAGCGAAAGTTTCAAGACTTCAACGCAAGACTCCGCTACTTTAAGGGGCAGGAGAGTTGCCTGTTTGGTTGCCTCCTGTATTTGCTCTGACCTTAAAACCTTCTCTTCATCCGTTCCCTTTGGTAATTTATAAGCCTTCATAACCTCATCAAAAGCATCCGTATCCCCATCGATGTAGTTTACTAGACCATCCTTTAAAATTAGTCCTCTTTGCTTAATTTGAAAAATCTCATCTTGGACGCTGCTAAATTTAGGCTTACCCTCTGTAAAGTTACATACCATCATACTCAGAGCTGCCCCTAAAGCGCCAGCAAGGGCTGCTGTACTTCCCCCGCCTGGAGCGGGCGAATTACTTGCTAACTCCTCCACAAATTCACTCACTGTCTTATTAATTAACATTAATTCTACCCCCGTATCATTGTTTATTCGTTAGTCTTCAGTTAAATTTTCTTCAAAAACCTGTTGGCGATCAAAATTTTCTAAGCGCAAATAGAACTCAGCCACATCAAGGAGGGCTTGCAAAGGAGTCACCCCAACTAATTCACTGCCAATAACATTCACACCATACCGAGCTGCTTCAGATTTTACCGTCTCAAAAACCCGAAATAACGGGGTCCCTGTGTAATTAACCATATTAATCGATACCTGAGCGATATCTCGGTCCTCGAGCATAACTCCCATTGCTCGAACATACTTAAATCCCCCTTTGACCTCGCGGATAGAATCAGCAATTTTTTTGGCAATCGTAAGATCATTCGTACCAAGATTAATATTATAAGCTACTAAAAATTGGCGTGCCCCAACTACAGTCGCACCGGCAGTAGGATGCATTTTGGGTTGACCGTAATCCGGATGACGTTCAGGCTTACTTATTTCCTCCTTAAGCCCTTCATACTCTCCTTTTCTAACATCAGGTAGCCTTCTTCTGTTCGCTAGCTTAGCCGCCTCTTCATATAGGTAGACTGGAATACCCAGTTTTTCAGCAATCTCAGACCCTAACTCGTTAGCTAACTGAACACATTCTTCCATACTAACCTCTTTTACAGGAATAAACGGAACCACATCCGTTGCTCCAACACGCGGATGCCCCCCTTGCTGCTGCTCCATATCAATCAATTCACACGCCTTGGCACAGGCGTTAAAAGCGGCAAGTTTGACACTTTGAGGTTCTCCAACAAAGGTTACAACGGTTCGATTATGGCTAGCATCAGGCTTAACATCAAGAAGTTTTACCCCCTTAACCTTCTTAACTTCGGCCACAATCGCTTCAATAACATCCTGGCGACGCCCCTCACTAAAATTCGGTACGCATTCAACGAGTTTTCCCATTTTATTTTTAACCCCCTTCAAAATGTTGTAAGGACTATTATAATTTCTATAAATTAGAAATTATAATAGTCTCAAAAGACTACCTCCACTTACTATACGCGTAAACATTTAACGAATAAAACACTAGAACCGTCCCCGTTTCCTACTTTAAAGAATGAACACAAAAACGTTCCAGTTGCCCCACAATACCTATAACTAAGTTTACCCTTAGTCTCAATAAATACTACCATAGCCTTTACCGAGTAACCTTGGAAAATGAATGCTTTGAGAATAACGATAGATTAAAACCAGTTGAAACTAGCTGGATGCATTATTCTACCTCTTTTCGTTATACCTAATTCAAATCCCTTCATTCTACATAAAATAGCAGAAACCTTCTTTCCAAGCACTTACAAAGCGTAACCCCCTCAGTCCTATAACCCGATCATATAAGACCTCTCCTGCTATACGATTTCCAATGTTTTTATCTCCTAAAAAGCCTGGGCAATTAACAACGATTAGTGGAATGGATAGCTCTGCTAAGTATAAAAAAAGCCGCCCAGATACCTTTCAGCATCTTGACAGCTTCGTTGCCTATTATTAAATGGATTACTGTAGTAATACTCATATATTAGATGATCTCTCGACCTTTGTCACTACCTAAAAGGGCTAAATCTGTTCTTATACTGTTAAATGGATTAACCATTAAAACACGTATACCACGCTTATTATTAAAAACCTTTCTCCTTCTCTTAACCAATCATATTGGTTAACCAATCCTGATAGGCCGTTTCTCGAATAGAATCCTGTATAGGTTGTAAGGTAAAGTATCTTTCTTTATCAAATTCTAAGGCTAAAAGATTCTTGAGTTCATAAATTAACAAATTAGACTCCAAGTGGTCCTCTAGGGCTCCCAAAGTAAGCCCCCGTTCCTCCAACCATGTCAGAGTCACACTGGAGGTAGTTAGACTATTCACTTGACGGAAAATGTCGGCAGCCTTCTGCAATTCCTCGTCGCTGACAACCAATCCCCTCTTTTTGGCTTCAGCAACAGCAACCTTCCTTTTGACTACCTCCTGAAGAGCAAGAGCAAAACTTCCGTTCATCTTGGTATAATCCACTACTTCAGCAACCTTCACTTCCAGTTCGTCCGGAAGAGACATAATGGTTTCCTCCTTTTGTTTAACTAATTTTAAGCCAAATAAATCAGCATTATAGCCACATCCGGGATATAACCACTTCAACCTAGGTTCCCTATCATACCAGGGATATCCAGTGCAGACATGAGGTTTGGGTAGCTGTAGAATATCCAAATCACACAACCCGTCATTCCGATGAAACTGACAGGTCCAGTATTCATCTCGGGGCCAGTTGGGGGAGTTTAGGAGTGCCGGAGAACGCATTTCTGCCTCCTCGACGGAGAGTCTTATGCCGTGTTTAATAATAAATTTAGCATCGCTTTCCAAAATCGATAGACCCTTTGCTTCATCCTTCAGAGCCTGTTTAGTTAATTCTTTATGGCTCATTTTAACATAGAATGAAGAGCAACATTGTCCACAACACAGACACTGACCTGTGTTGTTTCCAGCATTGTTCATGCATCTAATTTCCACCTTGGTCATCTCCCAACCTACTAATTGGATTACCGATAATAGATGACCCTCATAGTTATCATGTATGCCAGGGGTCTTCCTCGATCATTCTATTTGTGCTATCCAAGGTACTTCCAAGGGCGTTGTCTATTTTCAACTGCCTAGAATCTAGGCCTGTGTTAATTGGACTGACTCTGCCATCAACAATAATAATTCCACCAAAAACCTTTTTCATTTCCGTTGGGCTGATTTGTATATCTTGGGGTAGGTCGGTAATTTTAATTCTGGTCATCCTGCAACACTCCTTCTCCTCTATTCAGCACCACCATACACGCTTAAATTACAATTCCCTGTAACAGAAAGCTAATGCTTCATTAACCCATTTTAACGCAGAACGATAAACATCATTACGACCACTTTAATCATTAACCTGTTTATCGTTGAGAATGCAATATCCTAATTTATAACGTCTGATTTATTGAAATGTCATTTACCGGCATACTCAATGTGTTATCCAGCTTAATTAGGCGGGAATCTAAGCCTGTGTTAATTGGACTGACTTTACCTTCAATAATAATAATTCCACCAAAAACCTTTTTCATTTCCGCTGGGCTGATTTGTATATCTTGGGGTAGGTCGGTAATTTTAATTCTGGTCACCTGCAACACTCCTTTTCTTCTACTCCATTATCACACTCTAAAACTAGATTTTCTGTAACAGCCGTCACAACGAGAGAACTTTTTTACACTTCCCATTTTACATTCAGAGATTTTTCTTGCTGTGCCAATAATTCCTGGAATAAAGGGTGCGAATGTTTGTTTCTATCTGTCCATCCAGAACCACTGGGATCAAGGCATTGACCTGGATAAGGTTGTATCCCCCGTCAACTTCGAAAGGGCCGACCACATCTCCCGGTTTGGCTCCAAAAACCGTTGCTGCCAAATCATTCTGTAAAGAAGGCCTGTGAACTACTCCCAGATAACCACCGGCTTTGGCCAGTGAATCCATGGAATATTCCCTGGCCAAAGTCATAAAATCCCCTTCGCCTTCCCTGAGAAGGGCCAACAGTTCCTTACCCACTTCCTGCTCCTTTACCGTGATAACGGACAAATCTGCTCCATCCATATTGGCTTTGTTTTCCACGAAAAACTTTTCCACATCCGTCCGAGAAAAAGAGGCCAATATTTTTTCCTTGAGGAGACTTATCTCAGCCTCTCTTTCCAAATCCTCAAGGGAAAAAGAGTTCGCTGCCATCCAGCACTCTGTTTCTGCAGCTGTATAAAGCCCCCGTTTCATACGCAAGACGTCAAATCTCTCTTGCAACTCTTCAACGTCCACTGTGATATTATTTCCAGCCGCATATCTCTCGATAATGATCTGCTGGATTAAAGGTTTTACAACTGTGTCTTTACCGTTATTTTTTACGAATATCAGCAGTTCCTCTAGAGAGACCTCTTTATCGCCAATGGTTAGGACTTTCATACAATTACCCCCCATATTAAAATAATAGTTTCTTTAAAAGATTGGTTTTACCAGTAATAATTTCTACATTAGCAGCTAGACCCGGTCTTAGTCTAATGGCCTCTTGGGGAGTCTTTTCAATGGATACAAGAACGACTAATTCCATCTCTCTACCCGGTTCCGGGCTGATTTGAAGCGAGAAATCCTGTACCTTTCCATAGACGACTCCATAGTTTTGATATGGATAGGCATCGAGGGAAATTCTCACCGTCATGCCCTGTTGAACTCGGCCCAGGTCTCGGTCCTGAAGATGGATTTCAAGTCCTAGGGGAGTGGCAGGGTATACCACAGCCAGGCGCTCCCCCTCTCTGACTCTATCACCACTCATTAAATCCCGCTGCCACATCAGTACTCCGTCGATAGTATTTCGCAGCGACCGCAACTTAACGTCCTCATCATTTGCCTCGAGCAAACCATCTTTGCTTTGGTAGTATGTAAGGACTACCTGCTCATTACTCACTTCCGAGGCCATTTTGACCAGCACTTTTTCCACAATTCCATCATTAGCAGCGCTGAGGGCTCGAGGCTCTCCCAAAAAGCTTATTTGTCCCCTCGCCAGTATGGACAGTTCAACCGGTAGGAAATAGGCCCATAATACACCTGCAAGCGTAGTGGCTAGGATTAGAAAAAGAAGATTATAGGTAAAAGACAGTTCTTTTTTCATACCTTCATCCTCCCTCTCAACCTTGTAACTGCTGGCTGTTTAGATAGAAATAGAGTCCCTTTTTCTCCATCAGTTCGTAGTGGGTACCTTTTTCCATGATTAGCCCTTTATCCAGCAC
This sequence comes from Desulfosporosinus sp., assembly GCA_016278585.1. Taxonomy (GTDB): domain Bacteria; phylum Bacillota; class Desulfitobacteriia; order Desulfitobacteriales; family Desulfitobacteriaceae; genus Desulfosporosinus. The sequence goes on along the minus strand of JADQBO010000079.1, from coordinate 6,502 downwards.
CACGATGACATCTGCATTTCGCACGGTGCTCAAACGGTGGGCTATAATGATGGTAGTGCGGTCTCGCAAGATCTTTTCCAAATTCTGTTGGATGATCTTTTCCGATTCGGTATCTAGAGCACTAGTAGCTTCATCGAGAACAAGAATTTTAGGTTTTGAATAGAGTGCTCTGGCAATAGCTATTCGCTGTCGCTGCCCACCCGAAAGACTCATACCCCTTTCTCCTATGACGGTTTCATAACCCATGGGGAGTTCGGAGATAAACTCATGGGCCCCGGCCAAAATGGCAGCCGTAATGATGTCTTGCATAGATGCGTCATTACTTCCCAGGGCAACATTTTCTCTGATGGTCCCGCTAAAGAGGAAATTATCCTGAAGTACCATTCCAATCTGCCTACGCAGGGAGGCGGAAGTTACGTACCTAATATCTAAACCGTCTATGAGAATAGTGCCGTCCGTAGGACGATGCAAACGCATAATTAGATTAGCCAAGGTGCTCTTACCAGACCCACTTCTTCCCACTAGGGCTACCGTTTGTCCGGGGGCAATCTCCAAGTTGAGGTTTTGCAGAATGTTTCGACCTTCTTTGCTGTAGCGAAAGGTAACGTTTTTAAATACAATACCTCCCTTGATGGGTGGCATGACCAGATTATTTTTAGAGGACTTCTGCTCCAGTTCCGACTCTAAAACATCGTTTAATCTTTCCAGGGCAATGCGGGCTTCCTGAATCTTGTCCCATAGACCCACTGTCCGAAGAATAGGGTAAATAACGCTCCCCAACAGAACATTAAAAGCCATTAACTGGCCCACGGAAATTTCGCCGGACATAACCAGTCTAGCTCCATACCAGAGGATGAGCGTCGTACTCATGGTCTGCAAGATTCGACTGGCAAAATCGGCGGCAGTGGACACCATAGCCGCCTTCTGCTGTAGCCTCATCATCCAATCTAGTTTTTCTTCCCACTTCCAGCGTATCGGATTTTCTACAGCTAAAGCTTTGACCGTGCTGATGCCGCTTACGGATTCTACTAAATAAGACTGGGTATCCGCACTAGCCTGGAAGGTCTCCCGACTGACCCTTTTCATAACAGGGGTAAAAATAAGGGTCAGGGCAGAAAACAGGGGTATAAACAGGAGGGCTACCAGAGACAACTTCCAATTGTAATAAAACATTAGCATTAGATAGACAATTACCGTCAAAATATCCATGATTAAGGAAAGGCTGGTTCCCGTAAGGAGGTCACGAATTTTTGAGTTTTCATTAAAGCGTGATATTATGTCCCCAATCTTACGGTCCTCAAAATATTTGATCGGCAATCCTAACACATGACTGTAAAACTGGACCATCAGCGACATATCAATCTGCCGAGCTGCAAAGACTAGCATATACTGACGCAAGGCAGAGGAGACTACTTGAAAAACAGCAACCATAACCATCCCGAGGAGCATAATATTGAGCAGGGTATAATCCTGCTGAATTAACACCTTATCAATGATATTCTGGGTAAAGATCGGAGTAGCCAGCCCAAAAAGTTGCAGAACTAGCGAAGCTAATAAGACCTTTACCAAAACGTTCTTTTGGGCTAAAACAAAAGGAAGAAAACGAGCTAGGGTAGTTTTAGAAGGCTCGACATTGTAGATACTCGGAGTTGGTTTTAGAAGTAGCAGGATACCATTCCAACCCTTCAGAAATTCCTCTTTAGTAAATTTCTTCAGTCCAACAGCTGGGTCGGCCACAATAATTTCCCGGGTGTTGGCACTATATACCACGATATAGTGGTTCCCTTCCCAGTGAGCTACAAGCGGCAAGTCACTTCTACATAAAAGATCGTAGTCTGCTCGAATGCCTTTGGCTTTATACCCTAAATTCTCTGCTGCTTCAGCTAAGCTATGGAGTGTAGCCCCCTCCCGGTTTACATTGGCCATTTCCCGTAGGCGATTGATGTTTATATGAACACGGTAATAGCTAGTGATCATACTCAGGCAAGCAGCACCACAATCCATTTCACTCTGCTGTAGTAACACAGGGAAAGATCTTTTACGCCTAGGAAAGAAGGTTGGGTTTTCCTCCTTCAATTCAAGTATTTCCGGCTTAGGAGGAACCTCCTGTTCAACCCAGGGGTAGGAAAAACTCTCTGTCGCTGCTTCCTTAGAATCCTGGTCAACCCCCCCTAACATCTGCCTTACGCTCTGACTGTAGCCGGCAGCCACGCCCAGTATTGCATCTCTAATCTGTGGTACGCTGATAACGAGACTTTCAAAATCTGCCTTTCCCAAGCGGTAAACACCCACTTTAATCTTTGCCCTAACGCTGGCAGCCCGGGGTGCCCCTGTGAGGAGGGCTAGCTCACCGAAGAACTGTCCCTTTATCAGGCGATTTACCACCTTCCCACCTAAGCTTTCCTTAATAATGTCTACTTCTCCTGAACGAATCAGGTAAAAGGCGTCTCCTTCCTCACCTTCCCTGACAATATAGTCTCCTTCAGCATAATTACAGGGGACAAATGAATCCAGAAAGCCTCTGATTTCCTTGGGGTCTAGGGGGGAAAAAATCGTGCATTGTTTAATAAAATTGCGCAGACTAATATCCGAAACATATTCAGTGAAATAATGCTTTAGTTCCGAATGTTTCTCCAGTATTTTCTGGAAAATTTCGGGAGGAAGTTTCAATACCGTTAGCTCTCCACTTGCCCTGATGGTAAACTCGCCAGCTTCTCCGCTCAATAGGGCCTGTTCACCGAAGTGGTCACCCTTAGAAAGAATTGCTAAGGTAGTTTCCTTGCCTTCAAGATCCGTTCCCAAAACCCGAGCCTTTCCAGAACTAATGACATAAAAAGACTCCCCCGTCTCTCCGGCTTTACAGACGGTATTCCCTAATCTATACTTTTCTTCCTGGAAACCAGAAGCAAGGCTAACCAGTTCCTCCTCCGAACATACATTAAGAAAAGAGGTTCTTTTTAATAATTCCTTGATTTCATCACCAGTCATTGCCGTGGGATCACCTCCTAACTGGGGCTGGGTAGGGCTAGGCCAGATCCATCCGATATAAAAGCCTATGTGGATAAAAGAACTATAGTTCTAGACTAGTGGAAAAATTCCCACGACTTAATTTGTCAAGGTTCGAGATAATCATCTTTCTGTTGTCAAAAGCAATAATACCTTGGGCCTCCAACTCATGTAATATTTTTGATACTGTCTCACGGGCGACACCAGCCAAGGAGGCAATCTCACTATGGGTAAGACGAAATGGGATGAGGATTCCCCTACTGTCCTCTTTTCCACTGATTTCAGCCAGGTTTACCAGTTGATATAAAACCTTGGTGCGAGAATTTGAATTAACCAACTGTGCAATCTGCCGATTAGTCCTCCGCAATCTCTCCGCAACAATTTCTGATATTTTCAGGCTAAGGGCTGGCATCTTTTTCAACAATCCTTCGAAGCGTTGTTGGGGGATATATACTACTTCCGTCGCTTCTATTGCTTTCACTGAGGCAGAACGCAAACGCTGTCCAAACACTGCCATTTCACCAATGACATCTCCTGCTGTTACGATAGCCAGGGTCTTTTCTTTCCCACTTACACTAGTCTGGTAGACCTTGACATATCCCTGCATTATGATATAGAGGCCATCTGCCTCATCTTCCTCAGCAAAGAGTATAGCGCCTCGCTCATATCGTTTTCGGATAGAATTCTTCTGTATTTCTTGAATATTTGATTCACTCAGCTCAATGAAACCGCCGACTCCCTCTAAAAACCCGGCATCAGCGTCACTTCCTTTCCTTGTCGGGACCCCACCTAACCGTAATTACCCACTGAAACGGGCACTCGAAACTACTACTATAACGCCAGAACAAAATACTCTTCAAAGAATTGATACTGATAATCCTACAATCAGAGATTCCTACGCAGTATTGAATTAGACGCAAATCAATCAACTTACACAAACCATTTCTTTTATAAAATGTAAATTCCTGCCTGGCGACAATCTTATTTGTTTTTCGAGCCTCAGACGAACTTCATAGGATGGACAAAAACCCTTAGGCATAAAACCATGACTAATAAAGGCATAAAATGGGCTATGTTAAAACTTGTTTACGTTGGTTTTCACATCCCCGCTTTTGCTTTTATCTCATCCAAAACACAAGCGCCCTCACTCCACTTTGATCGTGAAATGAGGACGCTTTCTGATGGTTAGACTACTTCATACATACCTTCCGTTATGTGGTACTCCCTTAACGAGGAACATTATTTGGGCGATTCTGTAGTATATCAATTTGGAAAATCTCAAGAATGTCCAAATTGCTTGCTACTATCTGAGAAATTCAAAGTAATTACTCCGAATAATTTTATCGGCAATTCCTACCCCGAGCAAAGCATCTTCCCTCTCTTTATCAGAGGAATAAACCCCTACTAGTTGTCCATTTGACAAAACTGCAAAATCCCTCTTAGTATTCAGAAGATTTCGACCCATTGCTGTGCCTTCATACTCTTGAGAATCTACCCCCATGAGATAAGCTAAGGTTGGCAATAGATCAATCTGTCCTCCGATTGTCCTAATTTCTTTGCCAGACATTCCCTTAGAATAAATAATCAGGGGTATTTGGTTATGCCCTTCAAGCCACCAATTTTCTGGGTTCTTCATTTGTTTGATCTCGTCATCATAAAACTTGTGTACTCCAGTATGATCGCCAGCCAGAGCAATAATTGTATTGTTCAATAAGCCGTCCTTTTCCAATTTGTCGATAAACGCTCCAATTTGCTGATCCGTATAATGGATACTCTGAAAATATCCACCCAACTTCGATTCATTTAAGCCAGGGTCTAAATTCAAACCACAATATTGAGCTGGCAAATCAAACGGGGAATGACTAGTAAGGGTAACAAGAAACGTATAAAAAGGTTGTTTTTGCTCCTTGATCAGCGGCCCTACCTGTCTAAGATAGCTGCCGTCACTAATCCCCAAGCCAATTCGTTCATCCATTTGGAAATAGCTTTCATCAATGGTCCTTTGAAATCCGATCGCCGTGAGAGCTTGACGCCAGTTCCAATACCCTCCCTTGTCGGGATGGATCGCCAGCGTTTCGTAACCATGACTTTCCAAAATCTTGGGCAGTGAATTATAGGTATTATTAGGGAACCGGAAGAAAGTAGATCCCTGTCTCACTGGATAAACCGAAGTGTTTGTCATTAAGTCAGCATCCGAACTTGTCCCATTCCACACTTGCTCGTAGAAATTGGAAAAATATAAACTATTATTCAACAGTTTATTCAAATTAGGGGTAATCTCTTGGCCATTAATACGTTTTCCGATCACGAAGGTTTCAAGAGATTCCACTTGCAAAACTAGAAGATTTTTTCCCTCAAACATGCTGAAATAGCTGTTTAGTGGTAAGTTCTCTGCCTTATCTAAAAACCATGCCTCGACTTGCTGTTTATCTTCCCCAGTTAAGACAAGGGATTTACTATCTTCCAAGTAATTATAACCATCAAAGAGATGATAACCGAGGGGCGAGAGGTTTGACATCGTCTGATTCGGTGACCAAGAACGTTTAAACAAGAAATATCCACTATTTTTACCTAAGACGTCGACCATAAGATGATTAATAAGAATATAGCCTGAAGAAGAAAGGATCAAAATATAAAAGATCGTAAAGTTGCGTACCACGGATTTAAACCTAGGTGCTACTTTATACCCAACCAGCACGAGCAAGATTACATCAATCACAAACAATAGATCAATCGGCCGCAACATAGAAATGATACTCGCCCAGAGATTGTCCAAATTCGACGACTGGGATAAGGCAAAAACAGAAAAGAAACTTCCAAAGGCTCTAAAATTCATTAAATCCACGACAATAATAAATGATAAAATAAAATTAAACATCACTAACGCCCAATATCGAAGTTGTCCTCTCAACAGAAAAGTAACGCTCAGTAAGGCAACTTCAAAGCAAATATAGACCAACAAAAAGGGCGGATTGCTAACCAGTTGAAATGCTTTCATTAAGCTAAATTGTACCCCGTTATTGTTTACCAAGCCTAAAAAAACGATTGATTTAAGCAGCAAGGCGAACCAAGTATAGTGAAACAGCTTCTCGCGAAGTAGAAAGTGACGCAAACTCTCTTGCAATAATTGAACTGAAAATACCGGGTAACCCTCTTTAATTCTGGCAGCCGTTTGTTCTACTGGATACAAATACACTCATTCCTTCACTATAGTTTGAGATACCGACACTTCAAGTCCTAGCGTTTTCCCATCTTTCTTCTCACCAAACCCATCGCTTGCTCAAACTCTTTCATCTTTAAGAGTTTTGCCCCTCCAGCGAAAACCAAAGCGCCAAGAATCGTACCTGTAATTAGAACGATTAGTGAAGCCAACTTACTGACTCCGATCAACGGAATCAGCCATTCACTCCATCCCCAGATAACTACCGCCATAAGCAACGATGCTACCAGGGCTTTTAAATTAGTCCAGAACATAGCCCAACCGTCCATTTGCCCT
>JADQBO010000465.1 GCA_016278585.1 Desulfosporosinus sp. | reverse complement strand
AAATAACTAATAAAGACAACCCCCCCTTAATAGAACGGCTATTAGAAATTTGCCGTGGGTTTATCGAACGTGGGGAAATCATTAATCAAATGACAGAACAACGAGTCACGAGAAGAAGAGAGTCCTATTCCCCTACAGAACTAGAAAGCATCACGGCAGATTTTCAAGAAATACTGGATGTCTTGTCCGTTGGATACGAAAAGCTTGCTGATCTTATCAGTTCTCTTCGCCGAGGGATAGTCGTTAAGAATAGTTTATGTTCCTACGAGGAAGACACTGTATACTGGGAATTATTTGACCAAGCCATTGATAACTGGAACCGTAAAGTTAGTGGTGTCTTCTATTTACGGGCCTTAATGGAAGTATCCGTTGTAGCGACGGAACTACGCTGGGCAAATCGCCGTACTATAAATTTGCTAAATATGGTTCATAAGCAAACTAAAAAGAGACTCAGAAAAGAATGATTCAATATGTTTGACATGGAAAATGCTCCCCTTTTAATCACAGATTATTGAATCTGTACCCTTAAAATGGGAGCAACTATTTATCTTTCTAGGTTTAAGAGCACGTATTGATCTTTTAACCTTAGAAGATATTTATCCAGCTATACCCTCACGATATAATTGACTGGATTTCTTACACATGCATACATCTTTTTGTTACATATGGTTGAGTAAAAAATATTCAATACCTTATAAGGTTTTAGCTCGACTCTTTAGGACAAGCTAATCAATCACTACGTACCCTATGATCCTAATATGGACCACTAGACGTTATCATATTCTAGAAATTTTTGTTAATGCTGCTTTATTTTATTATGGGTGCCCTTGCATTAATTGGCCCAATGATATTTGATAAAGGTTTCTTCCATGGAATTATCCGAGTTATTATAGAGACTTTTATTCAATATGTAAGGATTTGATCGTATTAGACCCGCGGGAGAGCCATTCTTATATATATAAACCCCCGTATTAAGAGGGGTTATTGCATATAATTCTTCCATGTCTAAATTATTTAATCGAATACAACCCTGAGAAACATTTTCACCGATACTTGAAGGGGTATTCGTTCCATGAATTGCATAATTCAAATTTGACAATTCCATTGCTCTTGTCCCATATACATTATCTGCGCTTGGGATAAATTTATCGGGATTCATAACCTTTTTTGAAACTAATAGATCCCCTTCTGGAGTAGTATCTCCTTTACCCAGGGCAACATAATAAATACGAATAATTTGTTCTTTTGATATAACAGATAACGTATTACTCCCTTTATCAATTTCAATAAACAGGGGATCAAAGGGAATATCCTTATAATAGGGAAGGTTAGGTTTTAGCACTTCTTTTACAACCGAAACCAAGTCCTTATCATTTGGAAACTCTACAGGCGAAAAAAGCCAACCTCCGTCTCTTGTCGGAGAAGTGGTAACAGTATTCTTTAATTTATAGGGCTCCTTTGGGAACTGACTTAAATAATTATTAGGATACCCTTGATTGAGAGCTTTTAAGTCCTTAGGAATATACCCATTCTTCTTAATAAATTGGAATAAAGCGCTCCTAACAACGGTTGTGGTTTCCCATAATTGAAGTTCCTTGTTTTTTATTGCCACCTCACCATCTGAAGGATAAATATAGACTTGTATATTCTGCTCTCCCCCTCCCCAGACCGCCATCCCGATTTCTTGATTGTTTTCATCCATTGCCAATACTTGTTTTGCCGTTCTGGGATACTTTTCATAATCCATTTTTAACCTTGCAATAAGTGCATTAACTAATGCTTCACGACTTACTTCTTTTTCAAGAATAATAATCGCTGCTTGAATATTAGGCATAACCATAGAGTTTGTAGGTTTCTTTTCTATTACTTCATAAGGTAACATATAAGTATAGTTATGAGAAACATTGGTTGTTGCCCTTGAGACTTTAGAAGGTAAGAAAAAGAACGCCCCTACAACACTTAGGATGATGGCTGCTATAAATAATAGCATTATTTGCTTTTTACTAAATGTAGCAGGCTTAGCAAGTTTAGACAACTCCTTGTCAGTTATTCTCATCTCCCGCTCCATTCTAAGAATCTCGAATCTTGCAGGCAAAAATCCTTTATTCAACGATCGTTTGATTAGACTATAAGCTTCCTGCCTTGCTTTACGATACAAGACTAAATACTTTATAACCATTGTCGTATAATAGGTATCCAAGTACTTTTTAGCTTGAATTTCCATGTCTAATCCTACGTGATACATTGCTTCCTCATTGTCCTTTTGCCTTTGAAATAGCTTTTTCCAAAATAAAGGATCATTTCTAGATAAGTAATAGCCATTATCTAAATAAAATAGATTCGCCTTCAGATTAGAATTACACTCCAACTTAGCACATCCCTTTACTCATAAGATAATCTGTCCAATCTAAACTATTCCAAATTGACTACAATTAGACGTCTTATCCATGAGATAGAAAAAGTATATAAGTGTGGCATTTGTATAAATAATGGTATAGAATTAACAAAATATACGATTAGAGGTGACTAAACGTGGAATTTATGGGATATCTAGCTCCTGTCGCATTTGTATTTGCTCTAGGGGCCATGGCTCAGGTTGCTACCTTAAAAAAAGAGGTTGAACAGCTAAAAGCTAAGATAAAGCATTTATAGTGAAATTATCCAGGGACTTAACCCCTGGAAAAAATATAAGTTCAAAGGGGTAGACTATGAAACTTAAAGGATTTATATTTGATTTGGACGGGACGTTAATCAATTCACTGCCAGTAGTGCGTACCAGTTTTAGCCGTACCCTGTTAAAATTCTCTGGACGTGAATACTCTGAGAAAGAACTATCTTCCTTATTTGGACCCTCGGAAGAAGGGATCTTCAAGAAGCTGTTTCCTGATTCATGGCAAGAGAGTTTGCAGTTCTATTTAGACGAATATGACCGACTCCATGTGAATTACGCTGACCCATTTCCTGGTATAGTCGATGCCCTAAATCTACTACAAGAACGAAAAATAAAGTTAGCGCTTGTCTCTGGCAAGGGTGCCGGAAGCATGGAAATATCCTTAAAACATTCTGGCTTAAAGCATTTTTTTGAAGTGATTATAACTGGTTCCGAGCACCAAGCCAGTAAACCTGAACATATTCGGAAAATCCTCAAACATTGGAACTATACGCCCGATGAAGTCGCTTATGTAGGTGACATTGCATATGATGTGCAGGCTGCTAAGGAAGTGGGTATTTTATCCATTAGTGCACTTTGGGCTGAAACCGTACAGGTTAATAAAGTATTAGCTATGAATCCGGCCTACACCTTTGATAGTGTAGAATCCTTTATCGACTGGATTAAAAATAATATTCTTTGATTCAGCCCAAAAATAAAAATAAGGGCTTATGGGTAACTATATTGGACAATCAATCATACTATATAGCAGGTAAGGCAAACTCCCCACTCCTATAACTTTTACCCCTCTGTCATAATTCTTATGGGCTGTGAAAACAGTCATATAAAGTTTAGAGGAGTGATGTTATGCTTTACCGTAAATCTACTCCCTCCCAAGCATCTCCATCTGTTCAAGCTGGCTGCCACCCTAAACCGCAACCACCTCAATGTGGTCCACTGCCCGGAACACTGCTGCGAATTTTTATACCACCTGGTGCCGTTATCAACCTATTAAACCTTATTGAAGTTGCTTCACCTAGTGGAATTTGTTTAATTATTCGTTTGCCTTTCCTTGGTAGTGGATCTGGTAACACTATGAGTCTTGACTCAATCATTGGTGCAGTTCAATCAGCCGGTGGAACCGTGGAATTTGCTTAATAAGATCTGCGGCGGTCTTTTAAGACCGCTGCCCTACATAACTTCAGACCACATCTTTTATTCAATGGTGAGACTCTCACTTTTTAGCAGGAGCGGTATTCCGTACTCCGATGGATACGATGGTCTCTAGTGATGAGAGTATGGCCAAACACACTTCCCAATAGGAACACATGTTCAAGGAGGTTTATTACAACCCTTTAATAATAAGCTATAATAAACTATAGAATTATGTTATTGTTGAATATAGATCATCAAAGGAGGAATTTGAATGCTTGAGCTCCAAAAATTATCTCTAGAAATACAAGGAGATAAGAATTTTGAAATTCTGAAAAACATTAATCTAAAATTTCATGAGAAAAAAATATATGTTGTAACAGGACCTAATGGAGGAGGAAAATCGTCTCTGGCAAAAACCATTATGGGTGTCTATAATCCTTCCTCAGGTCAAATCCTACTCGACGGACAAGATATTACACCCCTGAATATTTCAGAGAGAGCTCGCATGGGTATTGGATATGCTTTTCAGAGTCCCCCTCGCTTTAAAGGTATAAGCGTTAAAGAACTACTAAAAATGGCCGCCTTACATAATCCAGAAAAAGTAAATATTTGTGACCTCCTGTACGATGTTGGATTGTGTGCTCAGGATTATCTGAACAGGGATGTCGATGCTAGTCTCTCTGGGGGAGAAATGAAAAGAATTGAAATTGCTACAGTGCTTGCCCGAAATCTTAAGGTTGCGGTTTTCGATGAACCGGAAGCAGGGATTGATTTATGGAGCTTTCAAAAACTCGCAGAAACTTTTAGAGATATCCACGTGAAATATAATACAACCATTATTATTATCTCGCACCAAGAACGTATCATGGAGCTAGCGGACGAAATAATTATAATGTCCAATGGAATGATCAGTGCTCAATCTGAAAGAGATATCATTCTCGCTGGAATTATGAACAGCGAGGCTTGTGCATGTAGCACTAAATGTGCGAAAGGGGTTGGTCAAAGTGCTGAATGCGTTGGATAAGCTAATGCTGGAGAAAGTGGCCGATCTTCATGAGCTTCCACAGGGAGCCTTTAATATTCGTAAAAATGGAGCAGGAGTACAGCGCAATACTACCGCAAATATTGATATCATCACTAAAACAGATACGTCGGGGATTGATGTGATTATCAAACCCTATACCAAGGGAGAAAGCGTCCATATTCCAGTTATTGTAACAGAAGAGAATATCAACGATGTTGTCTATAATACCTTTGAAGTTGGAGAGTATTCAGATGTGTTGATCGTTGCTGGATGTGGAATACATAACTCTGGACACCACAAATCTCAGCATGACGGAATCCATACCTTTTTTGTTAGAAAAGGGGCCAAACTTAAGTACGTAGAAAAACACTATGGCCAGGGTGACGGAAATGGACAACGGATTTTAAACCCTAAGACGATTATTGAGGTTGAAGAAGGGGCTACGGTCGAACTTGAACTAATTCAAATAAAAGGGATTGACCAAACAAAAAGGGATACTGAAATCCGTCTAATGGATAATGCAAAGCTTGTGGTCACTGAACGCCTATTAACCTACAAGGACCAAGAAGCGGAATCCAACATTACGGTTGAATTATTTGGAGCCAATTCCTCAGCTCAAATCATTTCACGTTCCGTTGCTCAGGATGATTCCAAGCAAGTATTCTACTTTGATTTAGTCGGGCGAAACAAAGGTCGTGGTCATATACAATGTGATGCAATTATTATGCATAATGCACAGGTTCTTTCAACCCCAAGGATTTCAGCTTACCATAGTGAAGCACAACTCATACATGAAGCTGCCATTGGAAGAATAGAATCCGAACAGCTAATCAAATTAATGTCACTGGGATTCTCGGAGCAGGAGGCAGAGGATACAATCCTCAATGGATTTCTTAAATGATTATTAGGCTATCTTCATTCGTATACCCCGTAAAGAGCCCGGTGCGAACGATCGCACCGGGCTCTTTGGTTTATTTTTTAAGTTACTCCAATTCTAAAAACGTTTTTATTAGCCAATGTCTCTAAAGCCTCATCCGATACTCTATAGACTGTCCATTCATCCATCGGGACAGCCCCCATTTGTTTGTAGAATTTGATCGAGGGTTCATTCCAGTCTAAACACCACCATTCCAATCGACCACAATTCCTATCAATCGCTAACTTCGCTAGAAACGAAAGAAAAATCTTGCCAACCCCTTTTCCTCTCATTTCAGGTTTAATATATAAATCTTCTAAATAGATACCCGGTTTACCTAAGAACGTAGAAAAATTATGAAAAAACAAAGCAAAACCTATTGGTACATGTTTATATTCCCCAATAATCACTTCTGCAATGTTACGTTCAAATAAAGACTCACGTAGAATCTCTTCAGTTACAACAACTTCATGTAACATTTTTTCATATTCAGCTAATTCTTTGATAAAATCCAGTATCAAGGGGACATCTGCTATGCTGGCAAACCTTAAGCTTAAATCATCTAAACTAGTGTCAATTAAGTCTTTCATTTTATCTCCTTCTAATAGATTTGTCTTAGTTCCTATTAGAACATCTATGCGAAAGTGAGTTAAATCCCTGTCATTTAGAGATTACCAATCTTATTCCGAGGAATAGCCCTCGCTCCGTGAGCCTTCTAGGTGTTTTCTCATTAGATTCCTCGCTTGTTCTGCATCGTGACTGGCAATAGCTTCATAGATGGAGATATGCTCTTGAACCGTGCGTAGTCCTCCGATGTCATGACTAAAACGGAGAGGTCCGGCTTGCTTAATGAGGTCTAAAATATGAACGACAAACGTTTGAAGTAGTCGGTTCATCATCGAATTTTGAGAAGCTTGAGTCACCAGAAAGTGAAATCGCATATCTGCTTTCGCATAAGCATCTAGATCGTCTAAAGAAGACTGCATATCACGAAGGGCACGGGAAATTCGCTGCAAGCCTTCCCTTGAGGCTCGTAACGCAGCTAAACCTGCACATTCGACCTCGAGGGTAATCCGAGTTTCCCAAAGTTCCTCTATCCTTGTCGGCTCGACCGATAAAGCTAACGCCAAAGGGCTAATCACATCATTTAACTGAACATCACGCACGAAGGTACCATCTCCGGGTTTAATTTCAACCCATCCTAAGAACTCCATGGTTCTTAAGGCCTCACGTAACGTTGTCCGGCTAACTCCCAATTCAACAGCCATTTCTCTCTCACCCATTAGTCGCTCGCCTGGACGAAGCTTTCCATCGATTATTAAATGGTTGATTTGTTTTAGAACCTCTTGATATGTTCGCTGAGGTTTCGTGATTTTTTCAAACTGCATTGGAACCTCCCCTAAGCGTACAGGGCTAAACTTTAATGCCTGTTGGACAATTTTTATTACACAAGGAGCAATCCTTACAATCCGCAACCTCGGCTTGCTTGGTTCCCTCTAAAAAAGCAGCTAAGACGTCGGTCCTTTTCCCGATGTAATAATAGCCCCTCTCTAATCCTTCATTAAGATAGTTTGGGCAATCGACGAGACACCCTCCGCAATGTAAGCACTTAAGCAAATCCCATTGTTGATTTTCAGCCGCGCAAAAACGCCCATTATCAAGCAAAATTACATATACTTCTTTGGGCCCATGCATTCCTTGGACCATTCTAAACTCGATATCGGCGGTTCTGCTGGGACCACTTATAAAGGAGATATATTTAAGAATATCTTTTCCCATCCCATACACGCTAATGGCCCGACAAACGGCCAAAGCATCTTCGAGTGAGGGGACGATTTTATCGATTCCTGCCACCACGATATGGTTATAGGGGAGATTCGAGGTGAACCGGACATTTCCTTCGCTTTCTAACAGGGCAATAGTTCCATTTTGTTCAACAATAGCCTCTGCACCTGTAATTCCATACTGCATATGGGCTACCTGTTGCTTGATCTCATCCTTGACCTGTGCTACCCATTCTTTGTCAGGAATTGACGTATTAATGCTGGCAATCCAAGGGTGGACATCAACCTTTGTACCCGCAACTCTTTCCCCCAGATCCGTATCGAAAACCTCGACCTTTTTGGAGGTTAGAAAATCTTTCAGGGCGATCTCACTAAAAACGGGGTTTTTACTTAGGGCTACACGCTGATTACCTGCCAAGATTTTCAGGATCTGCTCTTGAGCCTCCGCGGCATCCTTTGCAATAATCACATGACATCCTTTCCCTTTGAGGGAGGAAACTGCCTTTTCAACAGACTCTTGAAGATTATTCGCTATTATGCTTTTGATCTCCTGCACTTGGCTAGCCAAATTCGGATACTCTTTAAGCAGCGTGGCGCGGCGAGAACTAATTCCTTTTAAAATCCTTTGAACTTTCGTATCACTCATATTGCCAGTATTGCTCATTCTGCTCATCTCCTCCCATAGGCCTGGCTCAGAATTTGAACCACGTGAGAAACGTTTTGCTTCATTTCGTTCTGAGCAATTCCATCCCGGAAATGCACCATACACCCTGGACAACTCGTCGCTAAGGTGGTGGCTTTAGTATCCGTAACGGTTTTTAATTTTCCTTCGTTAATCCGTTGGGAGAGTTCATAAAAGCTTAAGCTAAACGATCCACCAAACCCGCAACACATATCGGCATCCTGCATTTCTACATAATTTACTCCAGGGATCTTCTGGATAATCTCCCGTGGTTCCTTTTTCACACCCATACTTCGAGCAAGATGACAAGGATCATGATAAGTAATCGTTTCATTAACCCTTTGGTCCGGAAGCTTTAAATCAATATCTTGACTAAGGAATTCATTGATATCTTTTACCTTCAAAGCCAAACTTTTTACCTTTTCCTGAAGTTCAGGAGAATCCTCAGCAAACAGTTTTGGATATTCTTCTTTGAAAGCGACCGCACAACTCGGGCAAACGAAAATTAACGCATCCATATCAAACGAACTATAAGTCTCGATGTTTTTAAGAGCCATGGATTTTGCATGAGCTAGGTCACCGCTTACAATACTAGGGATACCACAACAAACATCTTCTTGAGCCAGTTTAACCTCAACGTTATTTTCCCCTAAGACATGAAGCAGAGCTTCACCAAGATCTGTTTCTGTGTAATTAACAACACACCCTGGATAAAAACCAACCTTTTTAACTGGTTTAGCAATTCTTTTAGGTTTGGCAATTTCCATAAAGGACTTGTTTGAGAAACGGGGAATCACACGCTCTTGCGGTAACCCGAAGGAATTAAAGGTTAAACGAGAGGTCATCCCTTTATCAGACTCCTTTAAGGCCAGTTTCCCGAAGGTCGTTGCGAGTTTACTGACCATTGGTAGGGTCTTGGGTTTACTTAACATCGAGAAGATTAAATCCTTCTTCCAACCGACCCCTACTTTGGCCACAGCATTTTGACGAAGTTTCCATAACATATTGGGGGTCGCCATCTGTACTGGGCAGGCTGTTTGACACTTTTGACATCCGATACAGAGAGATAAGCCATTTAATTCAGACTTTTCTAAGTCACCATGAAAGGCAGCAAAAACTAAGCCACGCCCCCCAAGATACTTATATCCGTACTTGCCACCAACTTCCGCATAGACTGGGCAAAAGTTCAGGCAACTTCCACAATTGATACAATAAAGAGACTCTTTAAATCCTGCATCCATCGCTTCCTTACGCCCATGTTTCAATAAAACGATATGCACTTCTTTAGGGCCTTGACCATGTGTATACTCCTCAAGATCAGGATCAAGGGATTCGCTCACTCCTGAAATCACCGAAACATAGGTTCCGATGTCCTGACCTACCCCGTATACTGCCGCCGCTCGCACAACTTGCATGGCATCCTCAAGGGTCGAGACGATCTTCTCCACCCCAGCGATCACAATATGAACTTTAGGCATCATCGAAACCGCCCGAATATTTCCCTCATTCTCCGTGACGAAAACACTCCCTGTATCGGCTGCAATCGCATTCGCTCCCGAGATCCCTACATCCGCTTTAACCAAAAAATCACGGAGTCCCTTACGGGCAGAAACGACTAATGCTTCAGGCGTGCATTCTAACGTTGTGCCCTCCTCTTCAGAAAAGAGCTGGGTTATTGTTTCGATAGGAATATGGATAGCCGGTGCCAGCGAGTGACTCGCTTCACTCTTCGCCAGTTGATTAATTCGATCTCCCAAGTCCGTTTCTACGACCGTCACACCACGATCTTCGAGGTAATGGGAAATATTTATTTCTTTACCGGCATTTGACTTAGACTTAACGACCAAGCCCTGCTTTGGAATAAGCCTCGCGATATAGTTCTGGGCATCCTCAGAAGTTTCAGCAAGATACACGTTACAGCCCTTCTCTTCTAACGACCGTTGAGCTTTGGCGATCACTTCCTCTAAATGATCCATACTATATTCCTTAATCTTGCGTAAACAATTAGAAAGCTCCGGATAATTAGGGACCATCTTTAACATGGCCGGGCGAATCGCATCAAACGCGCGAAATCTACCCTTCCGAGATTCCATATCATGAAGGCCTTCCGTTACCTTACTTTTGACGATTTTATGGGTTTGATTTCCCATGGTGAAAGACTCCTCTCTTCGGTTTACAGGTTGGACCACAAGCCATAAACTAAAAAAGTACTAAGAGAAAATCCCCACTCCTATAGCGAAAGCGGGGAATAAATTAAATTTATAAATAAGTGCAGATTAACTAACCCGCTAGGTCCCTGCCTTTGTTCCACCTAGGTAAGCTTCCATTACCCGAGGATTTTTAGCAACTTCTTCGGCTTTTCCATGTAAGACAATCTTTCCGGTTTCCAGAACATAAGCATAATGAGCAATCCTTAAGGCTTGACGAACATTTTGTTCAACGAGAAGAATCGTCGTCCCTTCCTGATTGATCTCTTGAATAACCTTAAAGATATCTGATACTACTATAGGAGCCAGGCCCATGGAAGGTTCATCAAGCAATAACAGCTTAGGTCTAGCCATGAGGGCACGGCCGATCGACAGCATTTGTTGCTGCCCTCCTGAAAGTGTTCCTCCAAATTGTTGTTTGCGTTCTTCTAAGATTGGAAAACGTTTAAAAACCTTCTCAAAATCCGTCTGAACCTCTTTATCTTTCCTTTGATAGGCTCCCATTTCCAAGTTCTCAAGCACTGTCATCCCAGCTAAAATATTCCGACCTTCCGGGACTAAAGACATGCCCAAGTTGACGATTTTGTGAGGAGCAAACCCTCGTATCTCCTGACCTTGGAACGTAATCTGCCCAGCCTGAGGCTTGAGAAGCCCAACCAAAGATTTCATCGTTGTCGTTTTTCCTGCCCCATTCGCCCCAATAAGGGAAACAATCGAGCCTTCGGGAACGTTGATATCTATCCCTTTAATTGCTTGAATACTACCATAACTCGTGGACAAACCTTTAATGTTCAGCATCTCTACGCCTCCTCCTGACCCAAATAAGCCTCAATGACCAATGGATTCTGCTGAATTTCAGCAGGCGTCCCTTCAGCAATCTTTTGTCCAAAATTGATCACCATGAGGCGGTCACAGACGTTCATAACCAGGTTCATATCATGTTCAATTAATACGACGGTCTTACCCATCGTCTGAATCTTCTTTATCAGAAGACTTAAGTCTTCAGTTTCATTCTCATTCATTCCTGCCGCCGGTTCATCAAGAAGAATTATTTCGGGTTCCGTTGCAAGGGCCCTGGCAATTTCTAAGCGACGTTGCTGCCCATAGGGAAGAGAACTAGCTGACGAGTCTACGTCCCCTTCAATTCCGACTAATTTCAGCAGAGTCTGGGCACGTTCTCGGGTTGCATTTTCTTCCTTACGTTGGGTAGGAGTGCGCCATAGTCCTTTCCAAACCCCGGCCTTCGTTCGACAATGTGCCCCGACCATAACATTTTCCAAAGGACTTAAATGCCCAAAGAGGCGAATATTCTGAAAGGTTCGAGCTAAGCCTAACTCAGTAACCTTGTAGGGTCTTAGTCCCAATAGACTCTTACCGTGATAGGTAATATTTCCCTTAGTAGGAGGGAAAATCCCCGTGATCAAGTTAAAGAGAGTAGTCTTTCCAGCACCATTGGGGCCAATAATTCCGACAATTTCCCCCTCATTCACCTTAAAGCTTACGTTACTTAACGCTGCCAACCCGCCGAAGCTCTTACTCACTTGGTCAAGGACTAACGTCATTTATTACTCCTCCTTCCAAGCTTACTCTTCCAATAGCGAACCGTCTCTTCACTTATGAGACCCTGGGGCCTAAAAGCCATCATCGTTACCAAAAGCGCTCCGTAAATCATCAGTCGGTAATTTGAAGCTGAACGCAACAGTTCGGGCAGCAAGGTTAGGATGAATGCCCCAACGATCGGGCCAAAAACTAAGTCGCTTCCACCCAAGACTGCATAAAGCAGGATTTCAACGGTACGGTGATAAGCAAAATCCTTCGGTCCGATAAAAAAGGTTAAATGAGCAGATAGACCACCGGCAATACCGGCGATTAGAGCCCCTAAAGCAAAAGCTAGCAATTTATAATAGGTTGTATTGATTCCCATGGCTTCGGCTGCCGACTCATCGGCTTTAATAGCAGCAAACGCCCGACCTACCCTTGATCGGTTAAGTCTTATACAGAAAAAAACCAGAAAAGCTAGGATAAGTATTAAAACCACTAATACCAGTAAGGTACTGGTCTGTTGAGCACTTAATCTTCCAAAGCTCTGGGGTAAGCCGTAGGAATCAAGCATCTTGCCGATCTTTGTTCCTAGGGTTGGAATTCCAGAGATCCCTAATGCACCATTCGTAATTTTTAAGTTTAAAACGATGACTCGAACTACTTCACCAAATCCCAGGGTGGCAATCGCCAGGTAAATCCCTGTAAGCCGTAACGCAGGAAAGCCAATGATAATAGACATCAAACTTGCGGCAATACCACCGAGTGGGATGGCTAAATAGACAGGGAAACCTGCTTTTACAGTCAGAATCGCACACGTGTAAGCTCCAATACTCATAAATCCCGCATTCCCTAAAGACAACTGACCGGTGGACAGGGTCAGATAAATGCTTACCCCAAGGATAGAATTTACCATAACGAAGACAGCAATTTGAAGATAATACTGGTTTAATAACATGTCCATTTAAAAACGTCCCCCTTGCCGTTTTCCAAAAAGTCCTTGAGGACGAATAAACAGAATGAGAATAATCATACCAAAGGCTACTGCATCCCTATAGGAAGATGCACCATAAGCGACCGTGAACACTTCAGCAATTCCTAAAATCAGCCCACCCAGCATTGCACCAGTGATATTTCCCATACCACCAAGAATCAGGACGGCCAGCCCTTTCAAGCCCATCGATAATCCCATCGTTGGCTCGACGGCATTAAAGGAGAGACCCACCAGAACTCCAGCAATTCCCCCTAACCCTGAAGCAAGTGCCACTGTTAAAAAGATGATTTTGTTGGTGTTGATACCAAGAAGATTAGCTGTATCAATGTTCTCAGCCGTTGTCCGGATGGCTTTGCCAACCCGGGTTTTCGAGAGCCAAAAGCGCAGGACAAACATTAAACCGAAGGATATTCCGAGAATCATAATTTGGACGAGAGAAATTCGAATGGGCCCAAGCTGCATTTGAACTGAGGCTAATTCAGTAGGAAATGCTTGGGACTG
Source organism: Desulfosporosinus sp. (assembly GCA_016278585.1). Taxonomy (GTDB): domain Bacteria; phylum Bacillota; class Desulfitobacteriia; order Desulfitobacteriales; family Desulfitobacteriaceae; genus Desulfosporosinus. Next base: position 5,318 of record JADQBO010000465.1, on the reverse strand, counting down.
AGGTCCAAAGATATTCAAGGCCAGACTTTCTAAAAAGATTGATACCCCGATGGTACTAATCAAAGGGGCTAGGTGGGAAACAGCCTTGCGTCTCAAGGGACGCAAGGCTACTATTTCCATTAGACAACCTAGCAACGCACTGGCCACCATGGCTCCGGCCATGGCCACAAAGATATTTACCTTCAGATAAGTCACTAGGTACAACCCGACAAAAGCCCCAATCATAAATATCTCTCCGTGAGCCATATTGATGATGTTTAGAACCCCCATAATCAAGGTATAACCTAAAGCGACAAGTGAATACGTACTTCCCAGGGTCAAGCCATTGACCAATTGTTGCCAGAACAAAACTTTCACTCCTAATATTTATTTCAGTTCCGTAAACTGACCATCCTTAATAATCAAAACTGTAGCACCCATCACTGGTTCACGGTTTTCATCAAAGGCGAACTTCCCAGTTACTCCTTGGAAATCTTTAATCGTTGCTATAGCATCACGCAGTTTTTGACGATCTGTGGTCGATCCAGCTTGCTCCAAGGCACTCGCATACAAATAAAGTGCATCATAGGACTGGGCTGCAAACTGATCAGGTACTTTATTATTGTACTTTGCTTTATAGTCCGCAATAAACTTCTGAACCTTTTCATCAGCTTTACCCGGGAACCAAGGGCTTGCCACAATAGCTCCATCAGCAGCCTGGCCAGCGATTTTGATAAGTTCAGGGGAGTTAAAGCCATTGGTTCCGACAAAAGGAACCGTAATCCCGATTTCTCTTGCTTTCTTCAAAACGAGAGCCGCTTCCTGGTAAAGGCTGGAAACCATTACAGCATCTGGTTTTAGGGAAGCAATCTTCGTCAACTGAGCAGAGTAATCCGTATCTTTATCCGCAAAGGTTTCGGTCGCAATGATTTCTACCCCATTTTCCTTGAGGGTCTTTTCTATGGTCTTGTACCCGGACACAGCCCAGTCGTTATTGTTGGAATACATGACTGCAACTTTTTTCAAATCATACTTCGATATGGCCTTCTCGACAGCCTGTGGAACCGCTAAAAACTCTGGCAATGCGTTCCTGAAGACAAAATCTCCCAAGGCAGGGATCCCTTCCGCTGTTGTTGAGGTTCCCATAATCGGAACTCCTGATTGATTAGCGATTGGACCAGCAGCAAACATCTCTCCACTTAAAGTTGGTCCAATAATTCCTACGACATTATCTTTGTTGATTAACTTATTGGCAGCATTGATCGCTTCGGTCTTTTCCCCGCGGGAATCCATGTAAACCAACTCAATCTTGACTTTGCCTTGGGCATTAATCTCATCCTTAGCGAGATCGAGACCTTCCTTAATTGCTTCACCATAAGCAGCTCCGCCTCCCGTCAGATAGGAGATAACACCGATTTTAGCTGCTTCGCTTTGTGAACCAGAATCAGCAACGGGGGCAGATCCCCCTCCACATCCTACCGTCGTCAACAGCAGTGCACCAATGGTCAAACCAGTAAACCATTTAACAAGTCCCTTTTTCATTGTTTCAATTACACCTTCCTTAATTTGAATTGTATTATAATAGATTTAACTATTCGTCAAATATTATGGAATACCTTCTTTGGTTCTAAAAAAAAACCGCGTAAATTGTAACTTCCACCCTCGATATATTAAAGAGCAAGTAGTTTACCATTTAAGGATGAACCACTTGCTCTGCTTATATTTCTAACTGCGCTACGTTGATTCTAAGTTAGTTTACGTACTATAAAGTTATCTTCTATCAGTAGCCAGTTTTGGGGGAAGTCATTTCCTAATACCCAATAATAGAAGCCCCGAATTCCAAGTTCCTTGACCAAATCAAACTTAGCCTGCACACTTCGGGCATCCTCAAACCAAACTTCATGCTGCTTTCCCTGTTCATCTGTATATCTAAACCACGGAGCTTGAGAGACTTTGTCATAGTTAATACTTACTCCGTAGCGGATAGCGAGCTCTATAGCTCGTTGAGGGCTGATAGACTTAGCGAATTTGCCCCCCTGCACATATGGCAGGGTCCAGTCATAGCCGTACAAGGGCATCCCCATCATGACCTTTTCCTTCGGGACGACTGATATCGCGTACTCCATTACCTGTCTCATTTGAGGGATTGGTGACACTGCCATTGGTTTACCTCCAGACCATCCCCATTCATAGGTCATAAAGAAGATAAAGTCGACAACTTGACCAATCGCTTGATAATCGTGGCCCTCATAAAGGACCCCACGTTGTTCTGCCCTATATTTTGGTGCCAGAGCAGCAGAAATAAAATACCCACGAGGTTTTAATAATTGACGAGCTTTCTGTAAAAACCGAACATATCTGTCCCGGTTTTCTGCTCCCAAATATTCGAAGTCAAAGTCAAGGCCCCCGTAGCCTTTCTCTTCCATAATCTGAAGAACTTGATCTAGGACGCGATCCTGCAAGGCTTCATTCGTCAAGATCGCTGTGGCAATTTCTGTGCTAAATTGTCCCTCCTCAAAGTTCGTTAAAACCAGTAAAGGCAAAACTCTGTCCTTAAACGCAGCATTTAACGACGGCTGATCTTCAACCGGGGTAAGATTGCCTTCCCTGTTGACTGCATAGCTAAAAATAGCCAAGTAAGTAAGGTGCTCTCCCACTTTGTCAACAGCCCCAGCCGATCGAGCTCTTGTCATCCTAGGATCAATATAGGCATTTGTTTCGACTACCTGCTTTGGCTTCTGAGGCAAATATAAGCGTAACCCTACTGGAATATTTTCAGGATTTTGGATCTGATTAATTCGGACTAGTTCAGCTACAGATACTTTATAACGGCGACTAATTAACCATAAGCTTTCTCCAGGTTGAACCCAGTGATACTGTCCGTATGTTGGTATCACCAAGGTTTGACCAACAACCAACCGATTTCGATCTGGAACTTCGTTAGCATCTGCAATTTCTTGGACAGAGACACCATAGGCTTGCGCAATTTTAGTAAGAGTTTCCCCTGACCTTATCACATGTATTTGCATATATATCCTCCTCTAAGCAAGAACCTATTTCTTTTGTTAATTTATGTTCAGAAAGTTAGTCCCGCGCCTTAGAAAAGAAAAAAGACCCAAATGTTTAAACGAAAGGATCCTAAAGGATGTACGCAGCCAATTTTTACGCTATAATAAGTAGTGTTTTTCCGTGACTTATTAGTCTTTAGAGGAATGAGTACCTTAAGTTGACAATAAGGGTGTGAAACTTATGAAATTTAAATACGCTCTCAATGAAATTCCCCCTTTAGGGCATCTCCTGTTATTTGGTATACAGTGGCTGGCAATAATCGTCCCCATTATCCTTATTATGGGGACAGCAGTAACGAGCCTTCATCCTAGTGGGATTGGGGAACAAGTCATTTATATTCAAAGACTTTTCTTTGTAGTGGCCGTAGCCATATTTTCTCAGGTGATCTGGGGACACCGCCTCCCTGTCATTATCGGACCTGCAACAGTATTTTTAGTAGGAATGGCAGCCGGAGGAAAAGGCAACCTTGAAGCGATCTATACCTCTATCCTCTTAGGTGGACTCATATTAACAGCTGTAAGTATTACTGGTCTATTTGCCCATCTTAAGAAACTCTTTACTTCCACAGTCGTAGCAGTCATCTTAATTCTTGTTGCTCTTACCCTTACTCCGATGATTCTTAATTTAATTACCGCTCCAACCAATCAAGCTAGTTCCTTTGCCAACTTGTGCTTTTTCTTTGTAATGGTATTTAGCATGTTCATAGCGTCAAAGTATTTGCGAGGTTTGTGGAAATCGACACTCATCTTTTGGGCTATACTCGGAGGAACTTTAGCTTACTTCCTTATTTTCCCTCAATCCCCTCTTCCCACTAACGACCTGCCAATTGTTGCCAATTTCTGGCAGGGTCTAACCCCTTCTTTCGTCTTTGATTCAGGTGTCTTCCTCTCCTTCTTAATTTGTTTTCTTGCTCTCTCCGTCAATGATTTAGGATCCATTCAAGGGGTCGATGAACTTATTAAACCAGATAATATGGAAACACGGATCACTAAGGGAGTTACAGTAACTGGATTAGTCAATGTACTATCCGGTTTCCTAGGGGTTATCGGTTCGGTGAATTTTTCCTTCAGTTCCGGAGTAATTATTGCCAGCGGAGCAGCCTCCAGATACACCTTGATTCCAACAAGCATAGGGCTTTTCGCTTTGTCCTTCCTCCCTAAAACCATCGCAATTTTAGGCAGTATCCCTTCCGTGGTAATTGGTAGTTCCATGGTTTACCTCATGTGCTCACAGATTGCGGGTGGTCTTCAGGTTGCTTTGAGTCAAAAATATAAGTTTGACTATGGGCTAATTATTGGACTGCCTTTGATCCTAGGTGTTATTATTTCTTACCTACCCCCGGATATTATTGACACCTTCCCTCCTGTTCTAAAGCCTGTGTTGGGCAACGGTTTCGTAGTTGGGGTGATAGCTGTGTTAATTATGGAACACTTGGTATTCCGCCAGAAACATTAGATTTCTCTCCATAATCGGACATCCACTTTGACATCATATAAGGTACTGCCTGCACCTCTGTCCGTTAAGCGTTGGGATGTAAGGGCATTTACGGTCCTATCTCCCAGCATATTTTCACTCGAAAACAATCCTTCGGTGACAACGACTCCTTGGGGAACATTTGTTGTTAACTTTAAAATGAACTGTACCTCACCTCGCTCATTAAAGGCGATGACTCTCTGACCATCTTGCAACTTCTTTGTTTCAGCATCCTTGGGGTTTATTTGAAGATAGGGTGTTTGTTTCTTACGTAATAAATCAGAACGTTCATTGAACGAAGAATTCAGGGAATATAAACTGGGGGTACTCATTAGATAAAAAGGGGCATCATCCTCGTATGGTTCAAAATAGAGCGGTAACGGCTCAGTTTCGTTGGGATTGTATAGTTCAATTTTACCGGATGGGGTTAGAAAGGTTGTTTTGTAGTTCTCGGGCAGGGGGAGTTCTACAGAACGGCCTGCTTGTAGTTTCAGCAGGTCAACCCCTTCCAACCACGGCGTCGGCGGATCAATCAGTCTATTAATTAGGTCATCCGCCGTTTGATCAAAGTGCGGCTCTTCAAAACCCATGGCCTGGGCCAGTAACTGAAAGACCTCCCAATTAGACTTAGCTTCACCTACAGGCGGGATTATCGCTCCCGCTCTCTGGATACCATAATGCCCATAGGATCTGTAAATATCCGAGTGTTCTAAGGAGCTCGTCGCCGGCAAAACAATATCAGCATAAAGAGCTGTATCTGTCATAAACCGTTCATGAACAACAGATCGGAAGAGCAC
>JADQBO010000226.1 GCA_016278585.1 Desulfosporosinus sp. | reverse complement strand
CTAGACATACTACGAAAAAGGCGTTAAGATAGGGCTTAAGTTTTACCAATTGTTAACCCCTTAGTACTGAGAATAATCCATTCTGGATATAAGTGTAGTATAAAGAATGAAACAGTGTAAGGGTTACTCAGCCTTCTATGGCCTACGCTGTTGTTGTGCTAAGCAGTTTTCTAAAGTTTATTTGAGGTGAAATAATGTCAAAAACGCTTGTAATAGTTGAGTCCCCAGCCAAGGCAAAATCAATCAGCAAATTTCTAGGCAGCCGTTATACGGTTAAAGCCTCGATGGGGCATTTGCGTGATTTGCCGAAAAGTCAATTGGGTGTGGATTTAGAACATGACTTTGAACCAAAGTATATCGCAATTCGTGGGCGAGGAGATCTGATTAAAGAGCTTCGCGCTGCGGCTAAAGCAGCAGATAAGGTGTTCTTGGCTTCTGACCCTGATCGCGAGGGAGAAGCTATTGCCTGGCATCTTTCTCATTTATTGAAACTTAATCAAGAGGATAAAAATCGAATTGAATTCCATGAGATTACTAAGCAAGCCATCCAATCTGCGATTAAGCATTCCCGTCAGATAGACCAAGATCGAGTAGATGCCCAGCAGGCCCGCCGGGTATTGGACCGTTTAGTAGGCTATCAATTAAGTCCTTTGCTTTGGCGAAAAATCAAGAAAGGGTTGAGTGCTGGGCGCGTTCAATCAGTAGCGGTCCGCTTAGTGGACGATCGGGAAGAGGAAATACGAGCTTTTGTATCGGAAGAGTATTGGAGTCTGATGGCAAATCTCCAAACTGCCGGAGGAAAATTTCTGGCAAAGCTGGTCAAGAAGGCGGGAAAAAAAATCTCGATTTCTAGCAAAGCTGAAATGGAGACAGTTTTAGCAGATCTAGCAGGAAAAGAGTTTCAAGTTTCCGATGTTCGCACAAAAGAGAAGAAAAGGCTCCCTGCACCACCTTTTACAACGAGTAGTCTACAGCAAGAAGCCTACCGTAAATTGAGTTTTTCTCCAAAGCGTACGATGAGGTTGGCTCAGCAATTGTATGAAGGGCTTGATCTAGGCAAAGAGGGTACGGTCGGATTGATTACTTACATGCGTACAGACTCTGTCAAGATTGCTGAAGTTGCTCAAGAGGAAGCGAAGGGGTGGATTCTGGGTAATTATGGGAATGATTATTATCCCTCCGAGCCACGTCAGTTTGCCAACAAGGGACGGGCTCAAGAAGCCCATGAAGCAATCCGCCCAACGTTGCCTTTACGAACTCCAGATTCTTTGAAGGGGATTTTATCTCGAGATCAATTGCGTTTATACCGCTTAATCTGGGTACGCTTTATGGCAAGTCAGATGAGTGTTGCCGTCGTGGATACGTTGACAGTTGAAGTTCTTGTGGAGGACTTTTTATTCCGTGCTAATGCATCGACCGTTCGATTTCCGGGATTTCTGGCAATCTATGAAGAAGGTAAAGATGAAGCAGAGTCAACCGATGACGAGCAAAACTCATTGACCCTTTCAGTTTCTCCAGGAGAAAAATTGACTCTAATTAAACTCGAAGAAAAGCAGCATTTTACGGAACCACCGCCGCGCTACACCGAGGCTTCTCTCGTACGTAAGATGGAGGAGGAAGGGATCGGAAGACCAAGTACTTATGCACCGACCATTGAAACCATCCAATCACGAGGGTATATTCTTAAGGAAGAAAAGCACCTTTTTCCTACAGAACTTGGAGACATCGTGATAACCTTACTAAAGGAACATTTCCCAGATATTTTAAATTTGGAGTTTACGGCTAATTTAGAAGAGAAACTCGATCTGATCGAGGAAGGAAAAGCTCCTTGGAAAGCCGTGGTTGAAGACTATTATACGCCATTTGCCGTAACACTGGCTGAGGCTGACGAGAAGATCGGCAAGGTGAAAATTGAGGATCAGGTTTCAGAAGAGATTTGCGAGAACTGTGGTCGGAATATGGTGATTAAAATGGGGCGCTACGGAAAATTTTTAGCCTGTCCGGGTTTTCCGGAGTGTCGCAATACCAAACCCCTCTTCGAAGAAGTGGGTACTAATTGCCCAACCTGCTCCAAACCTCTCGTGGTTCGCCGTTCAAAGAAAGGCCGGAAATTTTATGGCTGCCTCGGCTATCCAGAGTGTGATTTTGTTTCTTGGGAAATGCCGGCTCCTGATCCTTGTCCAGAGTGTCAGAAACTAATGGTGATTAAATCTACAAAACGTCAAAAGAAGCATGTATGCACCAACCCAGAATGTCGTCATACTATTATGGTTGAAGAAGGCTAATTGAAGATATAGGAGCGAATAGTTACATGCAACAGTCTATAACTGTTATCGGGGCCGGTCTTGCAGGAGCGGAAGCTGCTTGGCAACTGGCCGAACGCGGGGTTATGGTTGATTTATTTGAAATGCGTCCCACTAAAATGACACCTGCTCATCAGACGGATCAATTTGCTGAACTGGTGTGTAGTAATTCACTTCGGGGAGCTGCTATAGAAAACGCCGTAGGGCTATTAAAAGAAGAAATGCGCCGTTTAGGGTCCTTCATTATAAGTGCGGCGGATCGTAACGCGGTTCCCGCCGGCGGCGCATTGGCTGTCGACAGGGAACTGTTTTCGAGTGAGATCACAAAACGATTAGAACAACATCCCAACGTTCGTGTGCATCGTGAGGAAGTGCGTAAGATTCCACAAGCTGGTATTACTGTCGTAGCTAGCGGTCCATTGACTTCAGATGAATTAGCAGAGGATATACTTAGGCTTACCGGAGAGCAAGCCTTATCCTTTTACGATGCAGCTGCCCCAATCGTTACCCTGGAATCAATTGATTTAGACAAAGCTTTTTGGGCTTCACGTTATGATAAAGGAGAAGCCGATTACTTAAATTGTCCCATGACTAGGGAAGAGTATGAGTCCTTTTATAAGGCGTTGATTGAGGCAGAGATGGCTGACGTCCAAGGATTTGAGCAAGGCAAGGTCTTTGAAGGATGTTTGCCTGTTGAAGTAATGGCAAAACGCGGTCCCCAGACGCTAACCTTTGGGCCCCTGAAACCGGTAGGCCTGGTGGACCCAAGAACCGGGAAAAAGTCTTATGCAGTTGTACAACTACGTAAGGAAAATCTGAGTGGGACCTTGTTTAACTTAGTCGGTTTTCAAACTCATTTAAAATGGGGGGAACAAAAACGGGTATTTTCGTTAATTCCGGGTTTAGAGAAGGCTGAGTTTGTAAGGTACGGCGTGATGCATCGCAATACATTTCTGAATGCCCCTAACGTTCTTAGAGCAGACTTTAGTTTACGTCTTGAACCGAATCTCTTTTTTGCTGGGCAAATGACAGGAGTTGAAGGATATGTTGAATCTGCAGCCAGTGGGCTTCTGGCAGGGCTCAATGCCTGGCGACGACTTAGTCAGATGAATACCCTGGTATTCCCCCTTGAAACGACTTTAGGGGGCCTTGCGCGTCATTTGGAGGGTTCTCCCAGTCAAAGTTTTCAGCCAATGAACGTTAATTTTGGATTATTGCCTCCATTGGCTGAACGTATAAGGGACAAGCGTGAAAAGAATAAGAAAATTTCCGAACGGGCTTTAGTGTCGTTGGCTGAATTCTGTGCGCGAGAGGATATAGGGAGGTAAGTATGCTCGTCGATGAAGCGCTAAATTTATTTATGGGTTTTCAATATTCCCAAAATCGATCAGGGCATACGGTTATTGCTTATCAAACAGATTTGAACCAGTTCTTTAGATTTGCTGCAAATGAACTAGGTCAAGAACCTGAAAGCCTTGGGGTGGATCTAGTCGATATCTATATTGTGCGTAGTTTTCTGGGTGTTTTATCGGGGCACGGACTGGCGAGAAAAAGCATGGCTCGCAAGCTCGCTGCATTGCGGTCGTTCTTCAAGTTCTTATGCCATAAGGGGATACTTGGAATTAATCCAGTACAGCGGGTGGCGAGTCCAAAATTAGGACGCAAGCTCCCGCATTTTCTTTACCTAGAACAGGTTGAGACTCTCCTCCGAGCTCCGGATAGCTCGAATTTATTAGGTTGCCGGGATAAGGTTATTTTAGAGCTGCTGTATGGCTCAGGGCTGAGAGTCAGTGAATTGGTAGGCTTAAACCGTGAGAATCTCGATTTAGATAGTGGCCTGATTCGGGTCCTTGGGAAGGGGAGCAAGGAGCGGGTGGTACCTGTGACAAACTATGCCCTTCAAGCCATCAAAACCTATCTCCAGAAACGCTCGGATCCAAATCAGGTCCTTTTGCTTAATTATCAGGGAACGCGTCTATCTGAGCGGTCAGTCCGCCGAATTTTGGACAAACTGGTCACTAAGGTTAGTTTGGAACAACACGTAAATCCTCATATGCTACGTCATTCCTTTGCTACACATCTCTTAGATGGCGGAGCAGATTTAAGAAGTGTTCAAGAGTTGCTAGGACATAAGAAACTTTCATCCACCCAAATCTATACTCATTTAACCCGTGAACGGCTTAGGGAGGTTTTTTCTCAAGCTCATCCCCGTGCCAAAGTGGTCAATAAATCGAAGACACCATGAATTTTCACAAAAAAATGTAAATTACCTACAATTCAACTTGACATGCTTAAATGGCCCGAGTAAAATTTATAAAAGGGGGTTTGATTATGTTTCATGCAACAACCATTGTCGCTGTGAAGAAAGGGGAACAGGTAGCTATAGCGGGTGACGGTCAAGTAACTATGGGCGAGGCAACCATTATGAAACATACGGCCCGCAAAGTTCGTCGCTTATTTCATGGAAAAGTCATTGCCGGGTTTGCCGGATCCGTTGCGGATGCATTTACGCTTTTTGATAAATTTGAGCAAAAACTTGAAGAGTATCATGGGAATCTTCAGCGTGCAGCTGTAGAGCTGGCGAAGGAATGGCGAACAGACAAAATGCTGAGGAATCTTGAGGCTCTGCTTCTTGTTGCCGATGTGCGAGACCTTTTAATTGTATCCGGTTCAGGTGAAGTCATTGAACCTGATGATGGAATTGCGGCCATCGGATCCGGTGGAAACTATGCTTTAGCAGCAGCGCGTGCGTTAGCAAAGCATTCGAGTTTATCATCACCGGAAATTGTGCGAGAAGCGATGCTTGTAGCTGCCTCAATATGTGTGTATACTAACGACGAAATTATCGTCGAAGAGTTATAGGAGGTGTGACTATGGATCGCTTGACTCCCCGTGAAATTGTCCATGAATTAGACCAGTACATTATCGGTCAAAATTCTGCCAAAAAAGCTGTTGCAGTGGCTTTGCGTAATCGTTATCGAAGGTCTTGTTTACCAGAACAATTACAAGAAGAAGTTATCCCTAAAAATATCTTAATGATAGGGCCCACAGGCGTTGGTAAAACAGAAATAGCACGGCGTCTGGCCAAGCTCGTACGAGCTCCTTTTATAAAGATCGAAGCCACAAAGTTTACTGAAGTGGGCTATGTAGGCAGGGATGTAGAATCTATTATTCGTGACCTAATCGAAATATCCTTGCGCATGGTGAAGGCGGAGCGCATGGAAAAAGTTCAGGCACAGGCAGCGGTCAATGCTGAAAAGCGGTTGCTTGAATTACTTGTTCCAGAAAAACGCTCAGAGAGTTCATCAAACAACCCCTTTCAAATGTTATTTGGACAGGCATCGAATCAAGAAAAAGAACCTGAAGTAACTCCAGAAATTGAAAAAGAACGTAAAATAGTAAGAGAACACTTGCAGCGTGGGGATCTTGAAGAAAAGGTTATTGATATTTCGGTTGAAGAAAGTATGCCTCTTTCCGATATGCTGGGCAACAATAACATGATGGAAATGGGGTTAAATATTCAAGATATGATGTCTGGGATGCTCCCCAAACGACATAAAAAGAGAAAAGTGACTGTACGCGAAGCACGAAAGATCTTGATCCAGGAAGAAGCTCAAAACTTAATTGACCATGACGAAGCGGTTCAGGATTCAATTAGGAGAACTGAGCAAGAAGGCATTGTATTCTTGGATGAAATCGATAAAATTGCCGGACGAGAAGGCACGAGTGGAGCGGATGTTTCCAGGGGCGGAGTCCAACGTGACATACTCCCGATTGTTGAAGGTTCTACTGTAGTCACTAAGTATGGTCCGGTCAAAACTGACCACATCTTATTTATTGCTGCAGGAGCTTTCCATGTTAGCAAGCCATCAGACCTTATACCCGAACTACAGGGAAGATTTCCGATTCGTGTGGAACTTGAGTCGTTGAGCGTCGCTGATTTCAAACGTATTCTTACGGAGCCTCAATCGTCGCTTATTAAACAATACAGCGCTTTATTGGGGACTGAAGGGATAAACGTAGATTTTACAGAGAATGCTATTGATGAATTAGCAGAAGTTGCTTACAAAGTTAACTCTACCACGGAAAATATCGGGGCTCGCCGACTCCACACGATTGTCGAAAAAGTATTGGAAGAATTATCATTTGAAGCCTCTGAACTACCGGATGATTATACAGTAACCATTAACCGGGAATATGTTGAGCAGCGCTTAGGAAATGTGGTTCGAAATCAAGATTTAGCACGCTATATTCTGTAAAACCTAAAGATTAAAATAAATAAAAGAGGTAAATAAAAGGAGGATATTATTATGGAAAAACTGTTGGATAAAACAAGAACTATTAATAAGTTAATTCAGCGCGCCGCTGGTAATCCTGTGGATTTTGAGGAAATGGCTAAAGTTCTTGGACTGGCAGTCATGGCTAACTGTTATATTGTAGGGCGACGAGGGAAAATCCTCGGGTATAGTTTTATGGAAGGTTTTGCTTGTGGTATCATGGAAGACATTGTTGTTCACACCGAACGGTTTCCGGAAAGTTATAATGAAGGGCTAATGAAAATTACCGGAACGACTACGAATACAACTCAAGTTGCCAATGGCTGTATCTTTAATAGTACGGAAGCTTGTGGTTTTACCAATAAACTTACAACGACTGTACCAATTCTAGGTGGAGGAGAACGTGTTGGGACCCTTGTCCTCGCTAAATATGATGTGGAATTTGATGAGGCCGATTTAGTACTTGCCGAATATGGTGCAACCGTTGTAGGTATGGAAATTTTGCGAGTTAAGGCAGAACGTGCAGAGGAAGAAGCACGAAAAAAGGCAGCAGTGCAAATTGCTGTAGGAACTCTGTCGTACTCAGAGCTGGAAGCAGTAGAGCATATCTTTGCCGAACTAGGTGGCGGAGAAGGACTCTTGGTCGCGAGCAAAATTGCTGATCGAGTGGGAATTACTCGTTCCGTAATTGTTAATGCGCTGAGAAAATTTGAGTCTGCTGGAGTGATCGAGTCAAAATCATTAGGAATGAAAGGAACTTATATCCGAGTTCTTAATGATTACTTGCTGGATGAACTGGACAAGCACACCAAACACCTGAAGTAGGCTGTTTTTGTACTACTGTCAGAAAGTATAAACTTTCAGTTATATACTGCAAGAAGCCTAATTCATGCGAAGACAGTGTCTGCAAGAAGGACTTATCCGTGCGAAGACAATGTCTTCGTGTGTGTGTGTGGGCGCCAGCCAAGTTTTCTTTATACGCCGGAAAGTATGCCCTAGAGTTCCAATGTTTCCGGAAGTATAAGTGTAATAAAGCCCCGCCGGAGGTTCCCTTTTAGCCATCCGTGGCGGTGTTTTAATCAGCTCGAGTTATCGCCATCGCCATCGCCTATGGCTTGGCACTAGCCAAGTTTCTAAACAGGAGGTATTTCGATGGAAGAACATGAATATGTTTACCAACTGAGACCCCTTATCGTTCCAGGCCTCATGTTTCTTATGCTGTATCCTTTGATTATTGGGGCGGTGCATGTCTTCGGAAAGCTACCCACTCTAGAACTAAGGATACTCATAGGAATCTATATTATTTCTGGACTCGGAATCCTGGCCTTGTGGGTCGTAGGAAAAAGCAAACGCATCAGCATCAATAGTGGGCAAATTGTCTTTAGTTCACTACTGGGTAAACACACTCTTGAGCCAAACGATATTCGACGTGTTGCCTTTTACTTCGATGATAAGGGGCAGGAAATTGCCCAGATCCGTACGAGCAATGATTTATATTATGTTAGTGAATTCTATTTCCCTTTTCCCGAGCTTATGAGCGATTTAGAGATTTTTATTCAGCAGCACGATATTCGTTCAAATCTCACGCGATACGCAACTTAAACAATGGGAGGCGTGAGATACGTATTTCGTTGCAAAGCTATGAAGAATGTGCTATGCTAGTAGCAGTGTGATTTAATGACACACGCAGTGGGATGAAGGCGTCAGTTCCTTGTCGAGAGGCGAGGGGCGCTTTGAGATGAACCTGCGGTGGAAAAAAACAAAAGAGAGTAGGAATAACAAATGGCAGTCATTTCCATGAAACAATTACTTGAAGCGGGTGTTCACTTTGGACACCAAACACGCCGGTGGAATCCTAAAATGGCGCGTTATATTTTTACCGAGCGCAATGGAATCTACATTATTGATTTACAAAAAACCGTTAAAAAAGTGGATGAAGCTTATAACTTTGTCCGGAACCTTGCGACTGATGGAGGTACCATGTTGTTCGTAGGTACGAAGAAACAAGCGCAAGAGTCTGTCAAAGATGAAGCTGCACGGTGTGGTATGTACTTTGTCAATGAGCGTTGGCTCGGAGGAATGTTGACTAACTTCCAAACGATTCAAAAACGTGTTGATCGTTTACGTGTTTTAGAGCGGATGGAGGCAGAAGGCGTTTTCGAAGTGCTGACAAGAAAGGAAGTTTCTGCGCTGCGTCATGAAATGGAGAAGTTAGAGCGTTTCTTGGGCGGTATCAAGAACATGAAAAAACTCCCAGATGCTCTGTTTATCGTAGATCCACGCAAAGAGCGCATTGCGGTTGCTGAGGCACGCCGTTTGCATATCCCCATTGTAGCCATAGTAGATACTAACTGCGATCCAGATGAAATCGATGTTGTTATTCCAGCTAATGATGATGCCATTCGGGCGGTCAAGTTGTTAACCGGTAAAATGGCAGATGCTATTATCGAAGGACAACAAAGTAACGAGGAAGACGTAGAGGAAGTTGGAGAAGCAGTCGAAGCGTAAGTGAAGTGCGAAGTACGAAGCGCGAGGCACGAGGTTCGAACCTCGTACCTCGCACCTTTCGTAGCGCAACTATAAATTACAATATAGTACTTAAAAATGTTTGGGTTTAAGTCAGAAATACATCACATATTGAGATCGCGCATCGAACAGTGCGCATCGTGCATCGAAATATTAGGAGGGTTTAACATGGCAGAGGTAACTGCAGCTCTAGTTAAAGAACTTCGGGAACGAACTGGGGCAGGCATGATGGATTGTAAAAAGGCACTTACGGAATGTGGTTGTGAAATCGAAAAAGCCTGCGATTTTTTACGTGAGAAAGGTCTAGCCGCCGCCGCTAAAAAAGGTGGACGTATTGCCGCTGAAGGGATGATTGAGTCTTATATTCATGGCGGTGGACGGATTGGTGTTCTGCTTGAAGTAAATTGTGAGACAGACTTTGTCGCTCGTGGAGACGAGTTTAAAACGTTAGTTCGTGATTTGGGCCTACATATTGCAGCCGCAAATCCACAATATTTAAATAAGGAAGAAGTTCCTGCTGACGTACTTCAACATGAAAGAGATATTTTGAAAGCCCAAGCTCTTAATGAGGGGAAACCTGAAAAAATCATTGAAAAAATGGTAGAAGGCCGGATTGAAAAATTCTATAAAGAAGTATGTTTATTAGAGCAAGCTTTTGTCAAAGATCCTGATAAGAGTGTTCGTGATTTGGTTCTCGACAAGACAGCTAAAATTGGTGAACGTATCGTTATTCGTCGATTCACTCGTTATGAATTGGGTGCAGGTATCGAAAAACGACAAGACGATTTTGCAGCAGAAGTTATGAAAGAACTAAATCGATAGTGCCTTAACAATAAAGTAGAGAACACCCCGGTGTTCTCTTTTTGGAATGTGAAAGAGTTTAACTTTAGGCTTAGAATTAAATTAATGGAGGTTAATCCATGGAAAAACCACGGTATAAACGAGTTGTCCTTAAAATAAGTGGGGAAGCCCTATCAGGTAATCAAGGATTCGGTCTTCAACATGATATGCTGGTTTCCGTTGCGAAGCAGGTGGCTGAAATCCAAGATCTGGGGGTTGAAGTTAGCCTGGTTGTTGGTGGGGGGAACTTATGGCGTGGTATTACTGGTAGCGCCCAAGGTATGGATCGTGCTCAAGCTGATTATATGGGAATGCTAGCAACAGTGATGAATGCCCTGGCCCTACAGGACGCTTTGGAAAAAGCAGGGTCAGATACCCGTGTCCTATCGGCTATCGAAATGCGACAAGTCGCTGAACCTTATATTCGAAGGCGAGCCATTCGTCATCTGGAAAAAGGGCGTATTGTAATTTTTGCAGCTGGAACAGGGAATCCTTACTTTTCTACGGATACTACGGCTGCCCTAAGAGCAGCTGAAATCGAAGCAGAAGTTATTTTAATGGCTAAACGGGTGGATGGGGTTTACGATTCGGATCCCCTTATTAATCCCAAAGCTCAAAGATTTGAGCGCTTAAGCTATTTAGATGTCCTAAGTCGGGGACTTGGGGTAATGGATTCCACAGCGACGTCACTTTGTATGGATAATAATATTCCGGTTATAGTTTTTGATCTTACTAAACAGGGGAATATTCACCGTGTTGTTATGGGAGAATCAATCGGAACGTATGTTGGGAGGGATAGTCAATGATTTCAGAAGTGCTTAAAGATGCGGATGAGCGGATGCATAAAGGGATTGATGCGTTACGTAGAGAGTATTCTACAATCCGCGCGGGTCGTGCAAATCCGAGTGTTTTAGATAAGGTTATGGTTGAATATTATGGAACAGCCACCCCTATTAACCAGCTTGCAAATGTTTCTGCGCCTGAAGCTAGAATGTTGCTGATTCAGCCCTGGGATAGATCCGTGCTCCCTTCTATTGAAAAGGCAATTATGAAATCGGATCTGGGTCTTAATCCGTCAAGTGATGGGAATGTGATTCGTCTTATGATACCCCAGCTCACATCAGACCGGCGTGTAGAATTGGTGAAAACCGTGAAAAAGAAGGCGGAAGAGGCTCGTGTAGCGGTACGAAACGTACGGCGAGACGTCAATGAGCAGTTAAAGAAGTTGGAAAAAGATCATGAAGCTTCCGAGGATGAAGTAAAGCGTGCTCAAGACGATGTACAGAAAATGACGGACAAAATAATTAAAGAAATTGAACGTGTCATGGAAACCAAGGAAAGCGAAATCGTAGAAGTATGATTCAAGCTTGGCTTGGTCGTGATTGGAATAAGATTAAGCTGGTAATTGAACGCTTAGGTAAACCTTACACTTTCCAAATTACACGTCCTCGTGGTAATATAGAACCGTGGGGAAAATTCCGAGTTGTTCGCGTTAGAGAGTTTGATAACCGTGTGGACATCGTATTAGCACACGAAAATTATTCACCAAGACAGAAATTGACCCCCTAACTTACCAAGGGGGTCAATTTCGTAGTTCGAGGTTCGAGGTTCGTGGCTTGAACAATGAATTATCAACTAAGAAGAACGGAGAAGTGGTTCGGAGTAAGTAATCATTTCGAATCTCGAATCTTGAACATCGAACTACGAACTACGAACTCGATAACGGGGGTGCAATGATGTGGCTGAAGGCTTGGAAACAAAATAAGGTGGATTCAAAAGATCAGATTTCGCTAGAACGCCTTCCTCGCCATATTGCCATTATCATGGATGGGAATGGTCGTTGGGCTCAAAAGCGAGCACTGCCTCGTTCGATGGGACATCGGGCAGGAGTAGAGGCGTTACGTAAGGTTGTTAAGACCTGTTCCGAATTAGGAATTAAAGTCTTAACGGTTTATGCTTTTTCTACGGAAAATTGGAGTAGGCCCAAAGATGAAGTGGGTGTTCTTATGACTTTGTTAACGGAATACTTGAGAAAAGAACTCCAAGAACTTCATCAAAACAATGTGGTCATTCGAGCTATAGGTGGAATTGCAGACCTTCCCCGTGAGGCGCAACGTGAATTAGATCTGTCTATTAAACAAACTCATAATAATTCGGGCCTCATTTTAAACCTTGCTTTGAATTATGGCGGGCGATCTGAGATTATCGATGCTGTCAAAAAAATAAGCAACGACGTCTTAACTGGAAAACAGAAAATTGAAGAGATTGATGAAGCGTGCTTTAGTGATGCGCTCTTTACGA
Source organism: Desulfosporosinus sp. (assembly GCA_016278585.1). GTDB lineage: Bacteria > Bacillota > Desulfitobacteriia > Desulfitobacteriales > Desulfitobacteriaceae > Desulfosporosinus. The sequence goes on along the minus strand of JADQBO010000226.1, from coordinate 6,594 downwards.
GTGGGTTACCGGATCCCGATTTAATGATTCGAACTTCTGGGGAAATGAGGCTAAGCAACTTCTTACTCTGGCAACTTGCCTATACAGAAATCGTAGTAATTCAAGAGCTATGGCCTGATTTTGGGGAAAAGGCTCTTATTGACGCGATTAAAGCTTACCAGAAACGAGATCGCCGATTCGGTGGAATACATAAAGATTGAGGATAGCACATGTTTAAAAGAACAATGAGTGCATTAATTGGTGCTCCTATTTTACTGGGTCTAATCTATTTAGGGGGACCTTATACAGCTTTTTTGGTTGCTGTCTTAACATTACTTGCCTTGCGGGAATTCTTGCAAATTGGTGTACAAATGGGTGTAAACGCTTGGTACATACAAACTACGGCGGCCGCAGCTGTTTGGCTGACTAGTTTGTACCTGGGTAGGGAAGAATGGATAATGCCAGCTCTTTTCGTCTGGTTACTAATTTGTCTAGGAAGACTTGCCTTGACATATCCGAAGTCGCCGCTTGCGGAAGCCAACTTTAATTTATTGGCTGTCCTTTACGCGGTAATCTTACTATCCCATCTTTATTTGCTTAGACAGCTTCCGCGAGGACTTGAGTGGACCTTTCTGACAATCTTTTTGGTATGGGCTACAGATATAGGTGCATATCTTATAGGAAGACAATTTGGTCGTCATCTTTTAGCACCTAAAGTGAGTCCGAAGAAAACACTGGAAGGTTCAGCCGGCGGCTTGATGTTTTGTATGGCAATGGCAATTACGTTTTGGTACCTAGTCGGTGAAGATTCCTGGATCACCTATGTGGTTTTAGGTCTGGTAATTGGAATCAGCGCCCAAGTTGGGGATTTATTTGAGTCAGCTTTGAAACGTAGTGCAGGGGTTAAAGATTCTGGAAAATTAATCCCTGGGCATGGTGGGATCTTGGATCGTTTCGATAGTCTTATCTTTGCCCTCCCTTTGGTATACTATGGAGTAATTCTACTATCATGAGGTGAAAGCATTGAGTATCCAGAAACATCCACTATGGGGGAATATCAACAGGTTAGCGATCTTGACAATTCTGCTTGTCCTGCTGAAGGTCTTTACATACTTTTTCCAAGATTTCTTGCCTGTTTTTGGTGAGGTTATTGGTAATCTATTTAGTGCTTTTTTACCATTTATTATTGCTCTTTTTATTGCCTTTTTACTGGAGCCCCTTCTTGTTAGAGTGATGCGAGCCGTACGAATTAGTCGGCCATATGCATCAGTCCTTACATTACTGATAGCAACTGCGGGATTAAGCCTTTTTGTTTTTATCATTGTAGCCCGCCTTTATACTGAATTATCTGAGCTAGCCATTAGTTTGCCTAACTATGGATATCTCTTGGATCTTGTATCAAAGCAAGTAGAAACTGCTGAAAGATTTGTTGAGGTTAACCCTCAAATCCAAGACACCTTGTTTACAGCGACACAAACCCTGGCTAGTACACTTCAAACATGGGCTAAGTCGTCTAGCGCATTCTTACTTTCTTTCTTAACTGCTTTACCACGGGTATTTATTTTGATTGTTGTATCTATCGTTGCCACATTCCTGATAAGTTCAAGTTATCCAAATGTAAAACGGTTCATTTCCAACTTGTTTCCCCGTCGTTTCCGCGTTAGTGCTCAGGCAATCAGCGAGGATTTGGGGGCGGCTGTGGTTGGGTTTGTGCGTTCTCAAGCAATTTTAGTATCTGTAACCACGTTAGCAACCATAGGAGGATTACTATTGATGGGTAATCGTTATGCCGTTACACTGGGTGTCTTGGCGGGATTGCTGGATATAGTACCTATTATCGGGACAGGAATGCTATTCTTACCTTGGGTCGCCGGGCTTTTCATTATGGGATCCTTCGGAGAAGGGCTAAAGTTGTTGGTGATGTGGATTATTATCGTTACACTACGGCAGTTTCTTGAACCAAAAATTATGTCCAAAGGAATTGGAATTCATCCTCTTCCAACTCTGATTTCGATGTATGTAGGGCTTCAGTTGATCGGAGGGGTTGGTCTCATTGTAGGGCCTTCTTTTGTCATTTGTTTTGAAGCTGTGCGAAAACTTCGCGTTTTAGGACCTCCTAAAGAGTGAAATGATGATTGATTTTGGCTAGTGAAAATAAGCTTTATAGAGCAGGAAGAGATGATTCAGGTGAAAACACTGACCCTATTAGGATCGACAGGCTCAATTGGACGACAAACTTTGGATGTCGTTCGACATTCCGAAGGGAACCTTAAGATACATGCCTTAGCGGCTGCTAAAAATGTAAAACTCATGGAAGAACAGGCGCGGTTATTCAGACCAGCTGTAGTTGTGATGATGGACGAGAGTGCGGCTCATGAACTTCGAGATCGCTTAAGAGATTTATCGATTAAGGTAGATCAGGGAATGGAAGGGATTATCAACTCTGTTATTGCTCCCCAAGTTGATACAGTGGTTACGGCTCTTTCTGGTCGTATTGGCTTAGAGCCTACACTTGCTGCTATTGAAGCTGGTAAGACTATCGCTCTTGCCAATAAAGAAACCTTGGTAGCGGGCGGGGACTTAGTTATGTCTACTGCAAGGAAAATGAAATGTAAGATCCTGCCGGTAGATAGCGAACATTCAGCGATTTTTCAATGTCTCGAGGAAAATTCAGAAACGACGATTGAAACGATTGTTTTGACGGCATCTGGGGGTCCCTTTTTCGGATGGACCAAGGAAAAACTAGCGACTGTGACATTGGAAAAAGCTCTCTGCCATCCCAACTGGGATATGGGTGCTAAAATTACCATTGATTCCGCAACCATGATGAACAAGGGTCTTGAAGTGATCGAAGCGCATTATTTGTTTGATATGGAGTATGATGGGATAGAGGTTCTGATTCATCCCCAGAGCGTAGTTCATTCTATGGTGGAATATTATGACGGGTCAGTGCTCGCCCAGCTAGGCCGTCCGGATATGAGGTTGCCAATCCAATATGCCTTAAGTTATCCAACGCGCTGGAAAAATCCATTTGAAAGACTTAACCTTCGCGGAAAAACCTTAACGTTTCATGAACCGGATTTAGAAGCGTTCCCCGCTCTTGCTTTGGCCTATACGGTTGGACGACAGGGTGGAACTTTGCCTGCCGTGATGAATGCTGCTAATGAAGTTGCGGTTTCAGCATTTCTTCACAAGAAGGTCTCCTATCTAGGGATTGTAAAAGTTGTCGAAAAAGTTTGCTCTGAGCATCATGTCTTAGATAACATGGATTTGGGAAACATACTCGATGCAGACACTTGGGCTCGTCGTCGAGCGGAAGAACTCATTTCGTAGCTCGATATTCTAGATTTGAATTCGAATATCGTCTTTCGAAAACACGACATCTACCACAAGCACTACGTATAAATATTAAGAGAACACGCACCTATATTCGAACAACGGCTATTGAGAAAAAGGGGGGGGTAAAGTGTTAACGACACTCGCCATTGTTTTTGTTTTCGGGAGCATGGTCATGATTCATGAATTTGGACATTATATTGTCGCGAAATGGATTGGGGTCAAAGTTATTGAGTTCAGTTTTGGTTTTGGTCCGAAGATTGTGGGTTATCAAGGGAAGGAAACGCTTTATGCTCTGCGGGTTGTTCCTTTAGGAGGGTTTGTCAAACTTCATGGTATGGATGCAGAACTTAACGAAAAAGGTCAACCGGTGATAGCCCCGGTCAAAGACGCGAGAAGTTTTATGAATAAACCTGTTTGGCAACGCATGGCTGTAATTGTGGCTGGACCGATTATGAATTTTGTTTTAGCCATTATTATGTTTGTGAGTGTTTTTGCTTACCTTGGGATCCCATCACCGGGAAGTAGTAATATGGTCGGCTCATTAGTTAAGGGAAAACCAGCTGCCACTTCTGGAATTCAACCGGGGGATAAAATCATTGCGGTGAACCAGGAATCAACACCAGATTGGACTCGTTTGACAGAAGTCATTCACTCTAAACCAGAACAAGTGTTAAGTTTAACGATAAAACGAGAAACCCAACCGCAACCTCAAATTGTGTCCGTTAAGACAGAAAAAGATCCTCAAACTGGGTACGGAATGATTGGAATTGCCCCAGAAGTCACCTATATGCATGCCTCAATTTTGGAATCTACCCGTTTTGGAATTCAACGGTCCGTGGATTTTACAAAGCTTATTATTGTAACCTTAACGCAAATGATTACTGGGAAAATTCCGGCAGATGTAGGCGGACCCGTTATGATTGCACAGGTTATTGGAGAAGGAGCTCAAGAAGGCTTTTCGAACTTGTTGGGTTTAACAGGAGTTCTAAGCATTCAATTGGGTCTTATTAACTTATTTCCTATCCCGGCCCTCGATGGGAGCAGGTTGGTGTTCCTGTTTATTGAAGGAGTAAGAGGAAAACCCCTTAACCCGGAGAAAGAAAATATGATTCACTTGGTAGGCTTTGTGCTGCTTATGGGTTTAATGCTCGCTATTACTTACAAAGATATCTTACGCTTGTTTGTCGAAGCTGGGTAATATACAGGGGGGCAAAGTCATGATACAGAGAAAAACGACCAAACCAGTCCAGGTAGGGTCTGTGACAGTGGGTGGTGGATCCCCAATCGTCATACAATCAATGACCAATACAGATACCCGTGATATTACCGGTACACTAGCTCAGATTTACTCGCTGGCTGAAGCGGGATGTGAAATTGTACGACTGGCTGTTTTGGATGACGATGCAGCAAGGGCTCTAAAAGACATTGCTATAGCAAGTCCACTTCCTGTGATTGCGGATATACACTTCGATTACCGCTTGGCCATTCAGGCTGTTCAACAGGGGATCCATGGATTGAGATTAAATCCAGGTAATATTGGTGCCCGCTGGAAGGTTCAGGAGGTCGTTCGTGCAGTTAGGGAACAACAAATCCCTATCCGTATCGGAGTTAACGCGGGGTCGTTGGAAAAAGAACTTCAAGAAAAGTACGGGGGCCCTACTGCCGCAGGAATGGTCGAAAGTGCTCTAGGACATATACGGTTACTCGAAGAGGAAGGGTATGACAAAATAAAGGTCTCTCTCAAATCCTCCTCTGTTCCCCTGATGTTGGAGGCTTATCGTAAGATACATGAGGTTATTGATTATCCCTTACATTTAGGGGTGACTGAAGCTGGAACGGTTCGCTCAGGCGTCGTCAAATCGGCGATAGGAATTGGGACGCTGCTTGCAGAAGGGATTGGAGATACGATTCGAGTGTCCCTTACCGGAGATCCAGTGCGAGAAATTCCAATAGCCTCAGAAATCTTGCGTGTCCTCGGCTTAAAACAGCGCAGCGTGGAGTTGATTAGTTGCCCGACCTGTGGTCGTACACAAGTTGACCTGGCTTTACTGGCAGAAAAAGTTGAGGAGCGGTTAGCACAGCTGCCACCTTTGGATAAGCCGCTAAAAGTAGCTGTTATGGGATGCGCGGTTAATGGACCGGGGGAGGCCCGTGAAGCTGATTATGGAATTGCCGGCGGCAAAGGTATGGGCCTTCTATTTCGCAAAGGAGAGATTGTGGCTCGCCTTCCGGAAGATGAATTATTAGCGGCGCTGCTTCACGAAATTGAAGAGTATGTGCGTAATCATCAGAAACCACAGTAAGATATAATACAAACGTATCAAGACTACGGAACATAAAACTAAGATTTTGGAAAGGAATGGGACCTATATGCTCGTCAGCCAATTATTAAATCCTACACTCCGTGAGGTTCCAGCCGAAGCGGAGATCATCAGCCATCAACTGATGGTTCGGGCTGGTTTAATTCGTAAATCTGCGTCTGGACTATACACCTTTTTACCTCTCGGTTTACGAGTGTTAAGAAAGATTGAGACTATTGTTCGAGAGGAAATGGCTGCTAAGGGTGGACAAGAAGTTCTCATGCCCATCATGCAACCAGCTGAATTATGGAAAGAGAGCGGTCGGTGGGATGTATACGGTGCAGAGTTATTCCGTCTCAAAGATCGTCATAATCGAGAGTTTTGCCTTGGCCCTACCCATGAAGAAATTATTACGGACCTTGTTCGAGGGGAAGTACGTTCATACAAGCAACTTCCAATGCTCCTTTATCAAATTCAAAATAAATATCGTGATGAGCGACGTCCCCGTTTCGGACTGATGCGCGGCCGAGAATTCGTCATGAAAGATCTTTATTCATTTGACCGTGATGAGGCAGGCTTAGACGAGAGTTATCAAAAAATGTACGATGCCTATTGCCGAATCTTTTCTCGCTGTGGTTTGACCTATCGACCGGTAGAAGCGGACGCTGGTGCCATTGGAGGGACTGGTGGAACCCATGAGTTTATGGTATTGGCAGATTCTGGGGAAAATTCAGTGGTTTATTGTTCGGGATGTGATTATGCTGCAAATACGGAAAAATCCGAGTGTCGTCCCCAAGTGATCGAAGATGCATCACCTGAAGGGCAGCGGAAGTTAATGCCTACCCCGGGTGTTAAAACCATCGATAGCCTTAGTGACTTTTTTTCAGTACCTAAGAGCTCCTTAGTTAAGTCGTTACTTTATCAAGGAGATGAGAAAATCTTTTTGGTATTGATACGTGGGGATCGAACGCTCAAT
>JADQBO010000059.1 GCA_016278585.1 Desulfosporosinus sp. | reverse complement strand
ACAGTAAGAAAATCCCCGCAGGAAAGAGAGCTGAGATGGCTGCTAGATACCTGGATTTGTCAACCCCTAAGCGTACAATGATTGTCCGTTTACCTGCAGCCTTATCCCCATCCATATCTTTGAAGTAGGTATAAAAAGTCATTAGTCCATTCATGACGCCCACTAAAATCAGCACTGAAACGCGACTATAGGTAAAATAAGGGGACTCTGTCGGACCTGCTGCCAGAAACCCGTAGGCGGTACAGGTGGAAATCATCAGCCCAAAGACGATATTTCCAAAAATACCGTGACCCTTAGCATATTCATATAATATATTTAAAAGGATTCCTAAGATTGCGGGAAAAAGGGCAATAGGTTCCAGATAACTGTATGTAATCACTAAAAACATGAATAGTAGGATTCCCGTAAGGATCAAGGCTTTTTGAGGTTCCAGCTCACCCGTGACCATGGGACGGTTTGGAGCATTGACTCTATCCTCTTTCAAGCCTAAATAATCATTAATAATCTGGTTTATACCCCAACTTAGAAAAAGCATGATCAGGACAACTGCCTTTTTTTCCGTTGCCGGAATCAGCTCTACGGTCTGAAAGGGAGACTCGGCAATGTATTCGTAAAAGGCCATCCCAATCCAACCCGCAATCCCTGTTACAAAGGCGTAATAAAGTCTCATCGATTTGATATATGCCCTAATAAATTTTAACATTCATTAAACCCCGCCCTTATTAGAAAGCTCTCGAAGTCTTTTCTTAATATACTGATTATCAAAGGAAGAGCAAATCCTTCGGTCTTGACCATCCAAAATTCGAAAGTGCCTAGAAACAATATTCTGCTGAATTCTATACTTGTCCGTGCACTCAATATTATTCCACCAAACTTTTCCACCCATGGTTCTTTCGTTACTTTCATAATCAACGAAAGCTAACGAAAGAATAATATCTTGAGGATCTCCTCCAAAAGTCAGCTCTAGGATTTCACTTTCTCTAAAAATTGTACATAAGGTTACCGTACCTGCCCAGCCAAGGGTGGATCGCCCTTTTTCAATCTGAACTAGGGTCTTCTTGGATATACCCAGAACTTCTGCCATTTTATCCTGGGTGTAATTCTTTTCAATGCGGATGAGTTTTAGTCTTTCTGAGGCTCTATTAATAAATTCCGCTCTTGTCATTAGGTAATTACACTCCTTTAGTGTAATATTACACTATTTTTAGGTTATGTTATAGACAAATTACACTATAATTGAAAAAATAGTTGTTAAAAAAAGGGTGTAAGAAACCCTTCTTGTTTAACAACTATTTTTCAATCGTATAATTCTATTTCTCGGTGGACTATAACTCCTATCTTCTTTTGCTCCGAATGTAAGGGATAACGGTGGGTAATAATGAAATGAAAATGATCGCAAAAATCACCAATGTAAAATTATGTTTAACTGCGGGGATATTCCCAAAGAAAAACCCGGCGAACATAAATAACAATACCCAAGATATTCCTCCAATACAGTTATAAATAAAAAACTTAGAAAAGTTCATTTTACCGAGACCAGCCACAAAGGGCGCAAATGTCCGGATAATAGGTAAAAACCTAGATAGAATTATGGCCTTGCCTCCATGTTTCTTATAAAATGCCTGAGTTTTATAAAGATATTCTTTCTTTATAATACGTGTGTTTTTCATAGCAAGCAGCTTATGCCCAATCATTTTGCCAACGAAATAATTCACAGTGTTTCCGACAATTGCTGCAATTATCAGCAATAAGAGAGTCAACTCAAAGTTCAAGGCTTCTGTAGCTCCCAAAGCCCCGATTACAAAAAGTAATGAATCGCCCGGAAGAAAGGGGGTTACTACAAATCCAGTTTCACTAAAAATAATCATGAAGAGAACTAAATAAGTCCACGTTCCGTAATCCTTAATTATTTCCACTAAGTGTCGATCAATATTGAGAATAAAATCAATTAACCCCGTTATTAATTCCATAAAAGCCCCTTCAATCAGCTAAAATTTTGTAACAGAAAATATTTATTCGACGTAGCTCTCAGAAAGTCCTTTATTCTATATTTAGTCTTTTATTACCAATTTTGGGATATAGATCTTTGTCCATTGATAAGACCCCCTATTAGCCAACTAGGGGGTCTTAATTCCATCAATTTATTACCATCGTTGTTATAACTATTGACTAATTAACTCTAATACTCCCTCATCCAGATCATACTTAATCCCTATAACATCAAGTTGGTTCATTTCCAGGCTTTCTTTAATAATTGGACTGTTTGAGATATCGTTTATGACATTTTGTATATTCACATCAATACTTTTATCGATCAACTCTTTGCCGGTTATACCTCCAGTCCTAGCACTATCGACGGCTGGCTGTATCTTCTTAATGATTGCCTCGATACTACCATGAGTTTCGCCTCCCTGCACAGCAGCTGTGACTGCTCCACATTCCTCATGACCAAGAACCACGACTAAAGGAGAGTTTAAATGCTCCACGGCATACTCCACGCTTCCTAATTCTACTGGGGTAACCACATTTCCTGCTACCCGGATTACAAATAAATCTCCGAGAGCTTGGTCAAACAATAGTTCAGGAGGAACTCTCGAGTCTGAGCAACTTACAATAACTGCAAAGGGATGCTGCCCGTTCTTCATCAACTCACTTCGTCTTTCAGAACTAAGATCCTTACTTAAGGGCTTACCCGCCGTAAAGCGTTCGTTTCCTTGAATTAAGAGTTGTTTTGCTTCATCCGGAGATGAAATAATTTCTGTTCGTATGTAGACTGGAACTGTGGCCAGTACTTCATGGACTGCTGGGTTCTCAACCTCTGTGGTTTGTTCACCTGCAGTTGGTGAGATCTTACTTCCACAGCCATTAAGAATAATGGCTGAACTTAGTAAAACACAACTGAGGCAGGTTAATGTTTTTCTCAACAAAATCTCTCCTTAATTTTTATTGTATATATATTTTGCCATAATATAGAATTTTTGAGTCCTAAGCTTATAAATATAGTAATTCTGACGTTATAAATAGACTCAAAAAAATAAAGGCTGCAGTTCATATTGATATGCTCCCCCCGTGGTAGTAGGTTTAATTATTTAACCTGTCAACCTTGGGAGGAACATATCATATTCTATAAGCCTTTGATTTTTACGGACCACTTAATCTTATCCTATTCCATTTAAAACGTTGATGATACCCCAATACGACTTAATGATTGAAAGATTACTGCTCCCCCGAGAAGTATGATTAAGCAAGAGGAGGCAATAGCTAAACGATTCACCACCTGCCACCTCTCCAATTTCTTTATTGTATGACTGGCTCGAACAACGAAAAGAGCGATCACCACCATTGTAATGGCTCCCCCGATTGAAAATGCACCTACTAATCCTAACCCTAAGGGAATCTTATCAGCCGATACTGCCGCTAGAAGAATCGCCAGAGCACTGGGACATGGGACTATTCCTGTGAAAAAACCAGTTAGAAATAAATCAAAACGGCTGGACGGATTAGACATTGGCTTGATATGATTATGGCTACAATGACTGTTACAGTCATGTTTATGACTGGTATTTATAGGTTTTTGTTTTTTCTCATAATAATCAAAAATTCTTTGAGTGGCTATATTCATACCAATATAAATAACGACAATTCCTGATATAAGTTGCAGCCAATGAATAAAGTTTTCCGGCACAAGTACTTTAATAGCGGTTGAGGTGGAAACAGCTAACAGGGTAATGGATAGAGTATGCGCCAGTGCTGAAATCAAGCCAATCAGGATCGCTTCTTTGATTTTAGCACCTGAAGAGATTAAATATGCCGTAATAACCCCCTTACCATGTCCAGGTTCTAAAGAATGAAGTGCCCCTAGTCCAATAACTGCCGGGAAAGTATACATTAAATCCAAATTAATTCCTCCCAAATAAAGCTAACTATATATATGCGAGCCTGTCTTATTACTTTCCGAAAAAATAGATAAACTAAAAATTTTTGCACAAACTATCAATAATTACCTATTAACTTTTTCTAATATCGGCCCATGGAACCAAATTGTGTTATATAATCGAATGAAGGTTCCTGAAAAGGGGGGAGGAAAACATGGGCACTGGATCAATTATTGCTTTATTTGTACTCGGAATTGTCCTCTTAATTCTGGAAATTTTTGTTCCTGGGGGAATTCTCGGCTTATTTGGAATTATTGCCCTAATATCAGGAATAATGGTTTCAGTTGACTCTTTAGCCCTAGGGCTTTTTTTGGTAGGTTTATTGCTCCTTAGTTTACTAGGCTTGTTCGCATTAAGCTTCCGCTTGCCCCAAACCCGTTTCATTTGGGAACGATTTTCTATGAAAACCTGCCAAACTCAAGAAGACGGTTATGTATCACCTAAACGTAGTTACGAGACCTTCTTAAACAAACAAGGGATTGCACTTTGTCAATTACGCCCATCAGGAACGGCCGAATTTAATGGGGAACGACTTGATGTTGTTACGGAAGGCGCCTTTGTAACCAGTGGTTCAAGGATCAAAGTAATTGCTGTAGAAGGTACGCGCATTACTGTCCGTTTAATAACACCGCCTTGACACTCAGGCAACTTTGCTGATAGTATTAAGTTGTCAGTTGACAAAGCTGAAAAAGAGAGGATGATAGTATGTTAAAAATGAACAGAAATAATCAGGATCCATGTCTAAGCACTATCGCAGTGGCTGCCCTCGTTGGAGGCTTGGTCGGCGCCGTTGTTGGTCTCATGGCCGCCCCGAAAAGTGGAAAAGATCTGCGTCATGGAATTCAACAAAAAACCGACAACGTTTTAGAACGCGTTGGGGATGCAACTTTCTATCATGCCAATAACCTAAAACATCAGGGAACAGATTTAGCCTCAAGAGGGAAGAAACTGGCAGACGATCTTCAAAGCTTTATTCAAGAATCTCTAGGAAATAAAAATACAGATTCCCAAGCTACCCAAAGCGAAGAACCACTTCAACCAAGTGTGGCAGAGCAATCTGTTGAACCCGAATCGCCACTTAAAAACGATTAATGGACATACTTCATAATAGAATATATAAGAGCAAGTAATTCTTTTCTAAAGATAATTACTTGCTCTATATTTTATAGCTATTCGCACTTTTTTAAAGTCCTTCGCTGTCCTGTAATTTTACTGCAAAATGGGCACCTTCGAGGATCCTTGCCAAAACACTCAACGGCGTGGTTGCCACTTCTCTGTACATACGGTGGGTGTATAAATGACGAACATTAGGGAACTCCTGTTTAAATAAACGCCGTGCCTTGTTGCCCGCATCATCGGCATCTAGAAGAATACAAACCTCATCCTCGCTATACTTTGCAATCAGTTCTTCCAACTTATCTATACCTAACGTCCCATAAGTACAGACAATATGTACTGGTTCATCCAAGAGCTGCTCTAAACGCTGCTTGTCTGTTTTTCCTTCTACAATTATAACTCTCATATCACACCAATACTCTCCTCTATGTTTCGATTATTGGATCGCGCTTTATCTAAAATTTCGAGACACAAAATAGCTATTCATTCCATGCAATTATACTCTACCCTTTACCAATGAAATATATTATGGGACATTTTGCTTATATAGCAAACTATATAGCTATTACCAAAGTAGGGAAAAGCAATAAATATTTAATGAATGTTAATTCATTTATTTTTGAAATCAGCCTAAATAGCATAGATTTTCCAGTTAAAATGTATTACAGTACAAGTATACATGAATTAATAGACTGGAGGAAATAAAATGAGTTATGGCAAACATTTGTCGTTTAACAAGGATGGTAAAATCGGTACTATCACTCTGGATAATGCCAACGGGTTCAATTTAGTCGGTACTGATTTCCTTTATGAATTGGAAGAAATTCAAAAGGAGATCAGTATTGATAAAGACCTCAGAGGAATCATCATTAATGCTAATGGTGATAACTTCTCAGCCGGAATAGATCTTAAGTTTTTGAAGGGAGTAAGTTCTGAATTTATTATGGAAAACCTCGTTTGGTTACAGAATCTGTACTCCTTCTGGCAGCAACTACCTATCCCTGTAGTTGCTGCTATTCACGGTCTTTGCTATGGTTCGGCAACCGAACTTATTCTTGGTTGTGATATTAGAATAGCTGCTGATAATGCTAGATTTTCTATTCCGGAAGTACGCTTTGGGTTATCACCCGATATGGGCGGAACTACACGTTTAACCCATCTAGTTGGTGTTGGGCAAGCTAAGCGGCTTATCATGGGGTGTGAAGAGATTGATGCCGAAGAAGCCTTGCGAATTGGCTTAGTTGAAATCCTCGTTAAGAAAGAAGAGCTTAATGAGCGGGCCATGAAACTTGCAAAAAATATGGCGAATTTTCCCCCAGCTGGAATTCGCTTTGCTAAGAAAGGGATCAATTTGGCCAACGAAAGTAGTGTTGAGGCGGGATTACTCTTCGAACAGTCCCAATCAACGTTTTGCTGCGGTACGGAAGATTTACGCGAAGCAGTGACTGCCTTTCTTGAAAAGAGAAGACCTATTTTCAAGGGTCGATAGCACTAAGCCTCCCTGGGCTGCCCTAAAAGATGTATCCAGGGTCCGGAATATAGTCGTCGTTTACGATTATATAAATCTCTAGCGACCCTTAAAGAGTGAACTCCTCACAAGAATTTGTGGGGAGTTCACTCTTTATACTGACTCACAGTTAGACTGACGTTGATTTTCCATTAAGAGCATCCGGTTGCTTACTGTTCTTGCTAATTGCATTAGCTTGATTAGATTGGGCATTAGACTCAATATGATTGATTTCGTTAATTTCGCCATTGAGAAGGAGTTTATCGTACCAAAGACTGTGACGATGTCTAATATACTCCCGGTTGATTAATCCTGTAAACATCCCGGGGAGTAATGGGCGGTTTTCCTTGAGGAGAAACGCGGCTAGATGGCCTATAACCCCAAAAAAGATTAAGCCCGTACCAATGTTATGCAATGCGGTGTTCCAATACAAAAGAGAGGGCCCCAGGTCAACACCTGGTACATTCTTAAGGGTCTTAATTAGGCCTGTAATGATCAATAGGAGAAGCGTCAGGGCGATAAACAGATAGGCTACACGTTGTTCCGCTAGATATTTATCCGAAGCTGGCTCCTCGCCATTGGTAAACATCGCTTTAATAATCTGATAGGATTCTTTTAGATCTCCCTTACGTGGGAAAATATCAAACTCTCGGCGAACGAATGCATAAACGATGTGGAACGATGCGGCAAATAATAGTCCAAACGCAGCGAAGTAATGAAGGTTAATGGTAATGAAATAATCACCAAGCCATTCCGCGCCGGGTAATTTTGTGACATTGTACCGAGTATAAAGCGGAAGTTGCCCTAAGCCAGTGATAATAAGCAGTAATACTGAAAGAGCAGTTGCCCAGTGAACAAATTGATTGGCAACACTTTGTCTTAAGATTTTACTCTCCTTTATGCTATTTGATTTCTTCGCCATCATTATACTCCCCTCCTTGATTGTTCTGTTTTCTATTCTGGGGTTGTTTTGCTTTATCCCCTTTTATAGTCCGATAAGCCGTTATTCCGGCAACTGCTGCACCTGCGAAGGTAGCCGTAATAGAACTTAAAAACATACCTTTCCCAGTGGAGAGATAATTTTCAACATTAACAGGCATACCCGGACGACCTGGTAAAATGTCCTTTTTGCTCGCTTTATCCGCGATGATGGCAGCATCAATCTTCTCAAATGGAACAGCCGAAATATACAAGGTTGTAGTTCCCCCGTTTTCTTTATCTCCATAAATATATCCATTGACTTCTTTTGCTGTTTTATAAGCAAGGTTTTTCAAGTCTTCTCTCGGACCAATTAAGATGGCACCCTTCGGGCAAGCGCTGACACAAGCAGGTTTTTCACCTTCAGCTAAAAGGTCCACACACATATCGCACTTATACATGACTCCTCCACCAGCTAAGTCTGGCGCAATATCAAGGTAAATTCCCACTCCAACTTGCCGCTGAGGAATACCCCAAGGACAGACGTCTCGACATTTAGCCCCTCCAAAACATAATTCGTCATCGATAGACACAGCCCCTGACTGATCTTTCGTAATTGCACTAAAGGGACATAGTTTAGAACAGGTCGGATTATCGCAGTGCATACAACGTCGCGGAACAAAAACCTCTTGTACTGTCCCATTATGCTCGACTTTAACATGGTCGACGAATGTCCAGTTATAAGGAGTTAGACGACTTTTTAGATCTCGTTTGTTTGACCAATCTTCTACTTTATTTTGTGGCCAGTACTTTTTGAGCGGCTTTATAGGTTCAGGGAATCTTGCCTGATTATGCTTGCCACATGCTGCAACACAAAGAGGTGTATCATAATCTTTACATCCATTACACTTTGTTAAGTCAATTAGAGTTCCCAACGTTCCATTAGTCAATCCCGCGGCCTGAACAGGTTTATTTAGACCAGTAGCTGCCAATGCTCCGAGTAAGCCTGCTGCAGTAGTTCTCTTGAAAAAGGTTCTACGAGTAATATTTTCACTCATCTTCATACCCCCTATACCCCCCATGTGTATCTTTTATATAATATATATTTATCATAGATTCGTGCTATTTACAAGAGAAATGTTTGGTATACCTTGCGGGGGTACATGGGGGTGAATAAAAAGGTAGTATAACAAATATAGTTGTTATACTACCTTTTATTTAAGGATCTATCCGTCTTAATGTTATTGAAAAGTTTACTTAATTTCTATTATCCGTTTAAGAATGCCTGCAAAGGTTCACGTTAGGGATTAGTAATTAAAAGAAGTTTTAGGCACTCTCTATTCAAAAGGCCTAAAACTAGTTTAATTAGCTAAAATATTTACCTTAGAGAATTCAGTGGATTTACGGAATCCCCATTGATTATTACTTCAAAATGAAGATGAGAGCCGGTAGAGCGACCAGTTGATCCCACTAAGCCAATGGTCTGACCTTTGGATACATTCTCTCCCACAGAAACCAAAAGCTTACTGGAATGAGCATAACGTGTTACTATTCCATCGCCGTGATCAATGGTAATGTTTTTTCCATAATTGCCACTCCATCCTGCACCTATAACCTTACCCGCTCCGGCTGCTGCATAGGGCTCACCCTGGTCACCATCAATATCAAGTCCCGTATGGAAGTCAGACCCACGGTATCCATAATAGGATGTTATCGATCCTCTTAATGGCCATGATAACCCAGAAGCAATCCTGCCACTCCCCCGAGAATAGGCTACAGTAACTCGTTGTGGCCCTTTCTCAATAACTTGGGAAACCGCTTCTTTTAAGACCTTTTCATCCTTAACCGTTTGGGAAACCACTTTGCCATTTTTCTGGACGTAAGCATATTGAACTTCTTTTTGTCCGTCACTACCGGCTTGTTTAACCTTCGCTTGACCGCTCGGCAAGCTCGTGTCCGTTTTAGTTACTACCTCAAAGGGTATCGTTTCCGTATCCGTACGAACTCCTTCACTTACCACCGTTATGTAGGGCTTAACCTTAGCTATCGTTATTTTTTCGCCTGGTTTAAGAATGGCATCTTCATTGGTTCCTGGGTTACTGGCTAAAACTTCCTTTGTCTTCATGTCATTTTTGCGCGCTATGAGCCACCAAGAATCGTTTTCCTGGATAGTATAGTCTTCTTTTAGCAATTTACCTTGTTTAAGTTTTTCTAAGGCCTGCTCATAGGAAATGACTTGGTCTAAGGGGGCCTCTACTAGTTGTGTCTTTACTTCATCTTCAAACGAGACTGATGTAACTTGGTTTTTATCACTAGGCTGAGTATAGTACTCTTTGAAATCTTCTAATAATTTTTCTCCGTCTTCCGCTTTGGGTAGAACAAAGATCGGTTCCTGGTTTACCGTCAACATAACTCCATCAACATAGTAAGAAATGTCCTCTGCCAACGTTTCCTTAGAAAGAGCACGATAGTCGGCATTCTCAATTCGTACGGATGAGTATGTAATACCATCATGGGTCTTAGCTGCGATACCCAATGGAGCTCCCTTTTCGGAGAGAATCTGATTTAGCATTTCTCCAGCTTTATCTTTATTGGGGACTAGTCCGACTTTTTCTCCATTTACGATAACATACACTGCAGAAGTTGTTGAATTGAGATAAACCATTCCACTTCCCATCAGGAGCATAAGAGCGATATACCCTCCTATTACTTTCGGAGATTTCCAGGATATGTTCTTGATTGTGAATATCTTAGCTTTTAGGGTTTTTATATATTGCTTTAGTGGCATATCAACCTTTTTCATAGAACCCCCTTAAAAATGTCTAATTTCATCAAACTATATAATTGGATATATTTTTTAACGACAAAATAATTTGTAGTTACAGAGTTTATCCTCTATCATTTTCTATTATTCTGCCTTCATTGTCAACCTAATATGGAAATCTAGACTAATAAGAACCAGCCTCTTCCAGAAAGTTTCTTTCCTAATCCATAATCTGTAGTACAAAACATCACCTGTCTGCTAAGTGACTGTTTACGAAGGTAGTCTGTACTCTCTTCCCAAAAAATCTGGTCTGGATCTTCATTCTTTAGTTTTCCAATTGAGAAGAACAAGGGTGTTTCAGTGTTATACCCAAGGGCTAATTGGGCAATGGCCATGCGAAAAGAAAAATATTCCCTCTTGGCTACTGACCCTTTTTCTATAGACCTTGTCATTGATGAAGAGAAACAGTGATCGTAAATCCACTGCTTTTCTTGGCTGAGTGTCTTTTCGTGCTTTGTTTGCCATTCACTCCAAGACAAATCCAACAAGCCTTGAGCATCCTCCAAGGCATGGTGCAAGTCTTCATAAGCCTTCCACTGGCTTTTAATAGGCTCTATCTTCTTTTCCAGAACAGACAACAACGGCCCTTTAGGGTTACTCTCAATGCTTTGTTTGGTAACTGCTAGGTGCTGGCGGATTACAGTCAGTTCTTTTTGCCCTGCGGATATTTCTGCAAGCCTTTCTTCGTTTGGCAGACATTTT
Source organism: Desulfosporosinus sp. (assembly GCA_016278585.1). GTDB lineage: Bacteria > Bacillota > Desulfitobacteriia > Desulfitobacteriales > Desulfitobacteriaceae > Desulfosporosinus. The sequence continues at coordinate 8,185 of JADQBO010000059.1, read as the reverse complement.
TCACGTTCCAATTCTGCTAAAGGTTCTAAGGTTTCTCTAAGCTGTGCCATATTTCGATCACCGAGTAGCCCATAAAACTTCTCCGACAACAACCCGATTTCCCTCTCCAGTTCCTCTCTTTCTTTTAGTCTGTTGGCAATTTTTAAGACAGCCCCAAGGGCTTCCTCTCTGTCCGTTGGGGGTATTCCATATTTTTCTAGGTTTTTGTGCAATTGTTCAGCACATTGGCCTAATTTTTTTTCTTCTGTTAGTTGCTGTTCAAGTTCAAGGTGCATTTCAGAGAGTTCCATGGACAGCTGATCTTTTTTCCGTCGATAGCCTTCCCATCCCATCAACCATTCTGAAAAACTTTCTGACTGGACCTTGGTAAAAGCATGTCTTAAGATCTCATTGCGTGAGTGAACAATCCTACGTAGTTTTTCCTCTTGGCTTACTTTTTTTTGTAGTCTCTCTATTTGCCTTTTGACTCTTTCAACTCGTTTTTGTTGGTCGAAAAATCCCATAAGTTGACTTGTGAATTCCTGATAGTTAGATACATGGTACCGTTTGTAATATTGGAGAAGGCGATAGGATAACATTTCAGCGATACTTCTTACGCCTAAACGCTGCCTTAACGTCCGATCTAAAGTGTTACCAACTTTAGAGTTTCGCCACCATTCTACACACTTTTCCTTTTGCGCAATCTTACGTTGATCACGCTCTTGAACGTCTCCCATTAGCGCAAAATTCTCAAGTCGAGTGCTTTCTTGTAAGAATAACCCTTGAAGTTTATTCAGTCTACGTTTAGTAAGGATGAGCCTATTAAGTTTCTCCTCAGCCCCATCCTTCTCCTGTACCGTCCGTTTCAAAAGCAGTACTTCATCTTCCCCTAAGCCCTGGTATCCCGATGTTTGGAGAAAATTTTGAGTCTCTGCAATGGTTCTTTCCCGCACTTGAACTCTAGCATTTATGCTGCTCAAGTTTTTCTGAAGACGTGCCCACTCCAAACACTCTTCACGCAAGCTCTCTATAACTTCCCAATCTACAGATAACTCAAAAGAATTGGCTGCTAAATTTCCCTCTAAACTTCGGCACTGTTCTTCCAACTGATTCAGCTCATCTTGAAACCGACGTAACTCACGGTAATCAGGGTTTTGATCTAGTAGATCTAAGCGCTTTTGTATATTGTGAGTCCTAGTAATCCTGTCAATTAAAATCGATTCTTTTTCTTGTAAATTCTTAAGATCAATATACAGCAAGCGTTCTTTTTCTTGCTGACGGTGCACTGTCTCCCATTCACGTCTTAAAGCATCATAGTTAGCCTTAATCAAGGCCATCCCCTCTTTTTGTTCTCTCAATCTTTTTTGCGCTCCAGTAATAGAAGCCCGCACTTTAGTTATCGAGAGTCCCTCCTCCCCGCCTTGGAGCAGATTACGGGATCGCTGGAAAAGATAATCATAATGGTCAGTTTTCGGCCACTCCACTATTCCTCCCAACAGAAAATCCTGAAACTGAACATTGAATAGATACTCCCCCAGCGTCGTCATTTCAGGTAGACTAACAGTCTGTCCGTTTTTATTGGTTAGCGTTAGCATCCGTTCCGATTCATGACCTTTTTGGATGAATTCATACCGCATATAAATGCGCAAATCTTCCCTAGACATCCACACTTCGACTAATTCATTTTGGCTTTGGTCTATTAGCGGCAGACATTCTTGTTGATCATAAAATAGGTTCAGAAGTAAATCTTGAAACATTTTCTGGCTACTTTTATCCTTAAAAAAAAGGACTATAGGACCCGTGGGAAATATCCAGTCCACATCCCCTAAACCTATAAAATTTTTACTTCTAATTCGTTCAATTCTCATCGATTCCTCGTCCCCGCCCTAGCGCCGTTAATCCGATTTTCTGTACGAGCTCCCAGTATTCATAGCTTTCTGAGCCCCTTGCGTCATCCAAGCGCTTTTGTAGTTTATCGATGTATATTTGAGCTAGGGTAGGATAGCATCCACTATTTCTTGATACTAATTCCTCAGGTGAACTATCTAGTCTTTCTTGCACTGGAAGTACTTCAAGGAAACGGAATTTAGTCTCTAGGAGATTTTGTAATGTTAGCGCCATCCTCTCAACATCTAATAATCCCCCTGCCAGCTTGATCCTAAAGAGATTTTCTTGTCTTTCTTCGTAGCATGTTTCTGCCAGTAATTTTGCAGCAACCCCTTCAAGCTCATCTAAGGCTTGGACCATTAGGTCCTTTTCAATATACTTACGTTGCCCTAGCTCTTGAAATTTAAATTGACAAGATTTCGGCTTAATCTCCCCTAAGAGCACACCATGCTCACCGTTATCGTGAAAACCTCTTGCCTCAGGTGTACCACAGTCTGCCCAGAATGTTTCCTCGGCTTGATGGATTCCGCTCCACGTTTCCTGATGGCCTAAAGCTAAATACGTTAAATTACTCGAAGCAATCTGGTCTTGACGGATCGGGATAAACCCTTCAGTATTCTTCTCAGAATCCACCTCAGCATGAAGAAGCATAATTCCAACTGTACCGTCCTGCTTGATTTGAAAACCATCTAAGAAAGGTTTTTCCTGCTGATAGGCTGTCCATCCCATTCCATAAATTGTGACGTTATGAGAGGGGATTCTTACACTACTTAATTCACTTGAGAATATATGCACGTTACTTGGCCAACTCGTCAAGCGGTAGGCAGACGTAATAATAAGTGGATCCCGCTTACCTGGGGTTATGAAAATTCTCGTTCCTTCCAATTTGGAAAACGACCTGGCTACCTGCTCAACGGTCTCCTTGCGTACATACTCCTGTTCAAATAAATCTCCAGTTATAAAAAGAAACTCTATTTTTTCCGATTGGCAAAGCGACAGCACAGCTTGGAACGTCTTCCATACATCTTGATTTCGAACTGCTATCCACTTCTCTGGTCCATCCCACGAGGGGCTGTCAAAAAGAAAACCTGCACACTGTAAGAAACGTATACATGACGTCATAATTTCTTCCCCTCATCACTGCACCTTAAATAGGCAAGTCTGGAAATAAAGATAAGACAAGATACTTAACTACAATGGACAATCACTAGAAAGTAACAGAATTTAGCGAAGCTCCTCGCTGTTTTCTATATTTACTGTGAAGTACTCACCTTTTTTCATCATATAATGCCCAGATGAATAAGGACTGCCTTCGACCGTTATATACACTTTGTCAACCCCGTAATAGTTCCCTAGTGTATTGGTGATACTCTGTAAAATCAGAGTTTCATAACTAGAGCCTGCATTCATTTCGCTAACTAATTCTTTTGAAAAATCAACATAGACCATATTGTCCTTATTTAGGTATAGACTTTTAATCTTAACATTGGGTCCAAATACTTTAGATATATCCCCCTTAGGCAGTTCTTTAAATGCCTTCTCAATCACTGTTTTTGTTAAATCATTCGTCTTAAACGAAAGGGTTTTATTGACATAATAAAGTTTATCGACATTTACATTTGGATAAAAGAATTTCACCGTTTGAGTTAGTGGAACATTCTCTTCTAATTTGCTTAAAGAAGAGGAAACTACTGTGCCCTCTGATGTGAAAACTGATTTTACAAGACCAATATTTGGGGCATAATAATCTTGGATCTTACTATCTTTACTCTCAGTCGTCACCTCGAGTGTTTTATAAGTATTTAGAGGGGTTGTTATTTCTACGTCAAGATTCGTTATTGAACGTTTTCTACCATCTGACAAAACCCATGAGGTTCCTATCTCTAGCGGTTCTTTTAATAGAATTTCGGAACTGTTACTTGAGCTTTGAATTAGATTTTCTCTATAGTAGCTTTCCCCTCTAGCTAATATCAGGTTCAGCTCACCCTCTTTATTTTCCAGTACTCTAACCATCTCGGTTCCACCGCTATTTGTCCTAGTTTGAACACGGGGACCTTCGATATAGTCAACAAAAACATGGTATGAAGCATATTCATTCCCTTCACCCTGATAAACATAGTTTGTGTTTTCTTTATAGGCATAATAATCCGGGATGGTGAGTGATTGCTTATTATTAGGTGGTTTAGGATCCTCAATGGGTGGTTTTTCGTTTTTGTTTGCGCAACCATTTAAAAGAACAAGTGTTAATACTAAGCTTATAACAAAGAATACTTTCTTCAAGTTTACCCCTCCTAGCTCATTTACTATTAGTATAGCACTTCTCGCTTTTAATTACACAGTTAAGAAACCTTAAGAATAGTGAACTTATAAAGGACGAATTAAGTTGGATTTTGTAAATTATGGGCAGGAATCTCGTAGATTACAGTCGAATAAGTTCATAACGAGCGAGGAGGTAATGCAGATGTTTATACTCATCCTATCCCTTATTTGTTCCTTTCTTATTGCAATCTTTGCTGTGCAAAATGCAATTCTAGTTACGATTCAATTTTTTTGGGTTACAAAAGAAGTTCCTTTAGTCCTGGTAATCTTAGGTTCTGCCTTTGCTGGAGCTTTAATCATGCTCCTTTTGGCTATATGGCGAGAACTACGTCTAAAACTCAAACCAAAGCAACACTCGAAGGATGACCATTTGAATAACAACCTTCCCGACCAATCAGTGGAGTAAACCCTTTAAGTCAATTAATTTGTTCAGAGTGCTGACCATTAGAGCAGCAGTATCATGGTTAACTTTGCGCTCTCGTATCGGATCTGAACATGAGGAGGAAATGATTTGGCAAGTGTAATTGTAGTTAGAGATATACCAGGAATGGCCAATGTTGGAGAAATATTCGAAGTATATGCTGTTGAGCCTCATATTTTCGCTGAAGATTCAAAGTTTCTCATATTTACACCGGAAGGATGGAGATGGGCTTTTGCCTTTAACTTCAGACCGTGTACCTGATTAACCTTTATTCTTAATTCAGGTGAGGTAATACACAGAAATAACAACGAGACGTAACCTTACCAATAAAGGTTACGTCTCGTTTGTTGTTACTTAAACTTCTATTGAATATGCAGCTGATGGATTGGGAGCAAGTATTACAAAGCACGACATGTCTTTATTACCTGTGTTTGTCAAACTAAATACTTCAGTTCCTTTGCAATGTATAACATCCCCTTGATTGATTTCATGTATAATACCATCTACACCCATTTCCCCTTGACCAACTAGTACGTGAATAACCAAATCGCTTTGTTCATGGTTATGAGGGGGGACTCCTTGACCCGGTCTAAAATTCAGTACGAAGTTTAGGACTCTCGTTTCATTAAAAAGAATTCGTTTCGTAAGTTTATCATCCATATAGACAATTTTATCGGATATTTTCTCTATTTTCATAGTATTTCCTCCTTTAACTCATTGTAGAATTTATCATTAGATAAACACTATTTTGATTACGGTTTGGGTTTTTACCGACCTGAAATCCTCTAACATGGTGGATTCTAGGAGCGTGTTATTAGAAGCCATCAGCTATCTAATATCAAATTTGGCAGTGCGGACAAAAAAAAGCATTTCTTCCTCCGACTTCAGCTCTTTGAATAGCCTCTCTACAAACTAGACATGGTTCTCCGGCCCGATCATACACTTTGAAATAAGCATTATATCCCCCAGTCAGATTGTCCCACTTAGCAAATGGTTCCTCCATGTCTCCTCCAAGGCGTATAGAATCCTTGATAATGTTGACTAATGAATTAAACAAATTCGCTTTATCAGTACGACTTATGGCTGGAATTAACCGTGTAGGCAAAATGCCCGCTCCAAATAAAGCTTCATTTGAATAGGCATTACCTACTCCAGAGATATTTTTCGGATTCATTAGCCATGGTTTGATCATTCCCCTTTTTCCTGTAAGTAAGTGGGAAAAACTCTGGGCACTAAAATCTGGATCTAAAGGATCTTCTCCTAATTCTCTTAATTTAGTTTCAAGCTCATCTTGGTTAAGGTAGTGTAAATAGCCCAGTGTAAGATTGCAAAAAAAGAGCACGGTGTCTTCCGTTAACCCAAAAACTACGCTTGCTTTTCCGGGTAGCTCCTTAATGCTTTGTTTTAAATCTTCTGCACTACTCTGGAAAATCTTAGCCCATAGATCTACGGATTTGTTTCCCTCATTTTCTTTCAGAGTTTCTGCATCGATGGTTAAGAGATAGAGCCTTCCATCCAGCATCATATGCGTCAGAAGAAAATGACCGTCATTTAAATGAAATATTAGGTATTTCCCCCGACGGGAAATGCCGATAATTTGTTTACCAATGACTTTCTTGCAAAATTGTGTACTTTCTAGGTTAACGCTTTTAGCTCGTAAGACGTTGACTTCATTGATCTTCTTATCCTTAATCCACTGGTTCAAATAGTTTTTATATATCTCCATTTCAGGAATTTCAGGCATAAAGTCCTCAATCCCCTTTCAGGTCTCTTATTTATTTATGATTCCACGAGGCAGCTGGATTAATGCATTCTGAATAGAACTAACCACCGACTTTAATACATATTAAGAGTCATCCATGTCAATCAAAGTTGTAAAATCTCCTAATTATAAAGTCATTAGAAATCAATTCTTGCTGGTATCAAGGCTCTTCTTAAAATAGAACCTAAATTATTTACAGCCGTTCTGCCCATTAACTTGTATCCTTCTAAAGACGGATGAACCTCATCAACATAGAGCTTAGATTGCTCCCCTAAATCTAAGTGCTTTTGGAAGGGAGTATAAAAATCGATCCGTGGTAAGTCTCTTTGTTGTGTGTAATCTATTAACCAATTGCGATATTGTCTAAGAAAAAGTTCCTCATTTAACACTAAGGAAGGTATTGGCAATCCAAGAATGGGGATGATTCCCTGTTCTTGGCTCATTTTGACCATTGCTGTAAAATGTAGACTTACCCTTTCTAGGGGATATTTAGCATAAGCATCATTGGTTCCTCCAAGGATAATTACATGAGTCGGGTTAAGAGCAAGAACATCTCGTCCGAAACGATTGTATATATTTTGGGTTAAATCCCCGTTTACGCCTTTATTAATGACCTCACCTTGAAATTCCTGGGTTATATTAGTTAGCCAAGACTCTTTTTTGGTATAAGGAAATCCCTCAGTAATTGAATCTCCTATAGCAATAATTCTCATAACTCATCCGAGACTCCTTTCATGATATATACTTAACTATAATTATATCTAAAATACAGCTTTTAACCACAAATTATCTAAATCGGAGTCCATCATACCATCAAATTATTTGTAAAATATCCTATCCTTTAAGATGATTAACCTTCTATGTAAGGTGCTATCTAAATACAGCAAACCGATTAAGATGTAAGAACATCTCAACCGGTATTGTAAGTATTTATGCGTCTTTATTTACTTAAGAATTACCTATTCTAGGCGTACTGCGGTACCTGAAGCACTTACCATTAGCATGCTGCCACTTTGTCCAATTACTTCGTAATCCAAATCAATTCCGACTACAGCGTTGGCCCCTAACTTCGAGGCACGCTCCTCTAATTCCCGCAAGGCAATATGTCGTGCTTCCAGTAACTTTTCTTCATAAGCGCCCGAGCGTCCGCCGATGACATCTGTAATGCTTGCAAAAAGATCTCGCATTATGTTGGCGCCCATAATAGCTTCTCCGGCAATCACACCAAAATATGCTGTGATTTTTCGTCCTTCTACTGAAGGTGTTGTAGTTAAAATCATGTGTTAACCTCCCTATAATATTCTTGTGATTTTCTTTAGTTTTTGCTCCTTTGTATTTTTTAATATCCTATATATTATAGATGATATTCCATGTATTAACAATCAACGGGCGTTTTATGATACACTATATTTTATCGTAAATATGTTACAATCAAACAAATTATTTAAAGCAACTATAATATTGTAGTATACTTGACTTATTAAATGTATAGAATCTTGAACTATGTTGGAGGCTGACAATGAAAGCACTAAACGCAATTGAAATGAACCGATGTATTGGCTGTTTATCGTGTATGATAAATTGTGCCGCAGTAAATCAAAAGGACCATTCCATTTTGAAAAGTGCCATCCGTATCAAGACAAGCGGAGGGCTTACAGGTAAGTTTATTGCAATAGTCTGCCAAGCCTGCAAAGTTGATGTACCCTGCGCAGATATCTGTCCGACTGGTGCACTTATTAAACGTCAGGCCGGGGGGGTTTTGTTAGACATTGAAAAGTGCGTGGGATGTGAACGCTGTGTCACAGCATGCACAGTTG
>JADQBO010000406.1 GCA_016278585.1 Desulfosporosinus sp. | reverse complement strand
ATCAAAAGGAGAAGAATTCGGGGGCTTAAATGCCCCCGACTTGCTTCTCTTTTCTATTAATCGTTTGGTTCTTACTTACTCCGCTCAGGCAGAAACGAATAATTTCCCAAGTCGTCAACATCTACAAAGATCTCTTGGCCTTCCTTAAATTCACCTTGCAAGAGTTTAAGGGCCAATGAATTCTGTAAACGTTGTTGGATCACTCGTTTGAGCGGCCTAGCTCCATAGATAGGGTCATACCCCTCATTCGTAAGCTGCTCTATTGCTTTGTCTGAAAGTTCAAGTGTAAGTTTGCTTTCACTTAAGCGTTTACGTAACTGCCCAAGCTGGATATCAACGATTTGACCAATGTGCTCACGCCCAAGGGGATGAAAGACAATGGTTTCATCAAGACGGTTTAGAAATTCTGGCCGGAAATAATGACGAAGTTCTTCATTGATGGTGGCTCGAACCTCTTCTTTAGTTGCGTTACGTTGCGTCAATTCCTGAATAGCCGGACTTCCTATATTACTGGTTAAAATCACAACGGTATTTTTGAAGTTAACCACACGGCCCTGACCATCCGTTAACCTTCCATCGTCTAAGAGTTGCAATAGAACATTTGAAACATCACTATGGGCTTTCTCTACTTCGTCAAAAAGAATGACACTATACGGCTTACGTCGCACAGCTTCCGTAAGTTGCCCACCCTCTTCATGCCCCACATATCCAGGAGGGGCTCCGATCAGGCGCGAAACCGTATGCTTTTCCATATACTCGGACATATCAATCCGAACCATAGCCTGTTCATCATCAAAAAGGAATTCTGCTAAGGCTCTAGAAAGTTCAGTTTTTCCAACCCCCGTAGGCCCTAAGAAAAGAAATGATCCTAAAGGTCTATTTGGGTCTTGTAGCCCAGCACGTGCTCGCCGTACTGCATCAGAGACGGCTTGAACAGCCTCCTCTTGACCAATAACCCTTTGATGAATTCGATCCTCCATATGAATTAGCTTTTGCATCTCACTTTCCATCAGTTTAGAAACGGGAACATGGGTCCATGTTGCCACGATTTCGGCAATATCTTGCTCTACTACCTCTTGTTTTAATAAAGTATTTTTGTTAACTTGTAGTTTTTGTTCAGTGTTTTTAAGTTCTTTTTCCAAATTCGGAATAATTCCATACTGTAGTTCAGCCGCTTTATTATAATCTAATTGCTGTTGAGCTTGCTCCATTAAAGTGCGAGAACGGTCAACTTCTTCTTTAAGCTGTTGAATCCGAACAAGAATTTCACGTTCCCCTTGCAACTGCGCTTCCATTCCAAAACGTTCTTCTTTAAGGTTTCCTAACTCTTCCTCAATTTTCGCTAAGCGCTCCTTGCTAGCCTCATCTTTTTCTTTCTTTAGGGCTTCTCGCTCGATTTCAAGTTGCATCATTCGACGTTTAATCTGATCTAACTCGTAAGGGTCACTAGTGATTTCCATACGCATTCGTGCACCAGCTTCATCAATCAAGTCAATCGCTTTATCAGGAAGAAACCGGTCACTAATATAGCGATCTGAAAGAATAGCTGCAGCAATAATTGCCCCATCTGTAATTCTTACTCCGTGATGTGTTTCATAACGTTCCTTTAGACCGCGCAGTATTGAAATAGTATCTTCAACTGTGGGTGCATCAACCATGATTGGCTGAAAACGTCGTTCAAGTGCGGCATCTTTCTCAATGTGCTTGCGATATTCAGCTAGCGTTGTCGCCCCAAGCATACTGAGTTCTCCACGAGCAAGCATTGGCTTAAGCATATTGCTAGCATCCATTGCTCCTTCTGCCGCTCCAGCCCCAACGACAGTATGCAATTCGTCGATAAACAGGATTACATCATCACGATCTTGGATTTCTTTGAGGACTGCCTTTAAGCGTTCCTCAAACTCCCCACGGTACTTAGCTCCAGCAATTAAGGATCCCATATCCAGAGAAATCACTTGTTTATCCTTGATTACCTCGGGGACATCTCCCCGGACAATCCTTTGAGCTAATCCTTCTACAATGGCTGTTTTCCCTACCCCTGGCTCTCCAATCAAGACCGGATTATTTTTAGTACGTCTGGAAAGAGTTTGAATGACTCTGCGAATCTCCTCGTCACGGCCAATAACTGGATCAAGACGTCCGCGCCGTGCTTGCTGCACTAAGTTAAGTCCATATTGTTCAAGGGCTGCATAGGTTCCTTCAGGGTTTGGACTAGTTACACGTTGGGTTCCTCTAACCTCACGCAAGGCTTGAAGCAATTTTTCCCTGGTCACTCCTGCTTGCTTGAGAACTTGTTGGGCAGCCCCCCCGGCCTTCCCAATAATCCCAAGCAGTAAATGCTCTGTACTGACGTACTCATCACCAAACGGGGTCATCTCATCATGAGCATCCACTAAGACCGTTCGTAAGCGGGGGGAGATACTGATCTGCATATTACCACCGCTCATACGGGGAAATCGGTTGATCTCTTGACGTACAGTTTGAATGAGTGCACCAACTGCCAAGCCTAATTTAGTTAGTACTTGGGGAACAACACCCTCTCCTTGCTCTAATAGGGAGAGTAAAAGATGTTCAGGCTCTACTAGGCTGTTTCCGTTACGTTCAGCCATTGTTTGGGCGCTTGTAATCGCTTCCTGAGATTTCTGGGTAAAACGGTTAGTATCAAATGACATTAATCTTCCACTCCTTTTCAAGCTAGGTTATAGCACCATGGCCTAATCCTATACAATAACTCCTCTTTTATCTGCTAGATCACGAAGAGCCGAAATTTCCTGCTCATTCATGTTTTCTGGTATAGTGATTGACACTTCCACTAAGAGGTCCCCCTGTTGAGTGGGATTTTCTAAGTTCGGTATGCCTTTTCCTTTTAAACGAAATTTCTTTCCGCTTTGGGTAAGTGGGGGAATTTTTAGTAGGACTTCTCCGCTAAAGGTTCGAACACCAACCTCCCCACCTAAAATGGCTCGGTAAAAGTCGACCGGGACCTTGGCCCTCAAATCATTTCCATCGCGAACAAAGTGAGAATGTGGGCTAACCGTTACAATCAGATAGAGATTACCAGCTGATCCACCTGCAACTCCAGGACCCCCTTGACCTGCAAGGCGTACCTTTGAACCTGTTCGCACCCCCTTAGGGATCTTAGCCTCAATTTGCTTTTCTCCGGTACGAATTATTCTTGTAGTTCCTGTATAAGCTTCCTCGAGAGTCACTTGAACCTCTACTTCAAGGTCCTGTCCCTGGCGAGCACGACCTACATTTGAGCTTCTACCGAACCCGCGACCTTGTCCTCCACCTCCAAAGAGAGTTGAGAAGAAGTCAGAGTATCCATCCCCTCCGAAGTTAAATCCACCTGTGCCACCGAACATTTCAGCAAAATCTTCTGGAGACATAGTATGGGTTTGCCCAGCGCCCCCACCCCCAGGATTAGACTGCCAACGATCCCAATTATAATCACCGCGTCCTCCGCGAGCCTTCCATTGTTGATAGTCCTGCCGTAATTCGTCATATTTACGTCGTTTTTCAGGATCACTAATCGCTTGATAAGCTTCCATAGCCTCTTTGAATTTTTCTTCAGCTACTTTATCTCCTGGATTAACATCCGGATGGTATTTTTTAGCAAGTTTTTGATAAGCCTTCTTGATCGTTTTTTCATCGGCATCAGGTGAAACACCTAGGCTGACATAGTAATCTTTAAAGTCCATACTTTCACCTCATATTAATCATGTTTTATAGGCATGCTTTCTTCAAATCGGATATAGCTTATTTTAGAGTATTTTTTCCTTGATATCTAAATTATAGTCCTTTTTCCCTCGAAGGTCAATATTGGTCAGACATTTTTCTGACCAATATTGACCTTTCTGAAACAGGGGGACAGGTGAACTGTTTCAACTAAGCGTAGGGAAACATTGTAAAAAACAGGGACAGCTGAACTGTTTACAATACATATGTGTAAAAGGTTACATTAAAAACAGGGATAGGTAACTCATAGAACTCCTATGAATACCTATCCCCGTAATAAGTTAATACAATCAATATAAGTGCGTTCGGACCGTTTATAGCTAGTATATAAATGATGTTATATGGAACTTCGTATCGTTTACTCCCAAAGACAAAGAATCTTGGAGTTAATTTTTAAATGGATTGGTACTTGGCCAGGTTGCTCTCCATCAATATCAAGCAATACCTTTTCATCTGAAGTTATGACAACAGAGCGACCACGATGTACACTAACGCCGGATATTTTAAGATGAGTCCCCCGATAGATCTTAAGCATATGTCGTAAGATTGTCCAACTTGAAAAGTCACCCAAACAAACTATATCAAAAAACCCATCATCGAGTTCTGCATGAGGCGCAATCATCATTCCGCCGCCGATATATCGACCGTTTGCTATCATAATACTGTTAAGCCGTCCACTATAGATTAGTTTCCCATCGATTTCACAGTTCATTACCTTATTGCGATAACGAATAATACTGTTAATTGATCCAATAAGAAAGGATAGTTTACCGCCCAGCAGCTTACTTTGCCGATTGACCCGAGCGACTGTCTCTCCACCTAGGCCGACATCCGCCACGTTAAGGAAATAACGGCTAATTTGCAACCCATAGTTATCATAGAAGAGAACTTCCCCTACATCAACCATTCGTTTGCGACCCCGTCTTAGGACTTCTATAAAACCGTCAATTCCTTTAGGGATTTGTAATGTTCGTATAAAATCGCTTCCAGTACCATGTGAAAAAATTGCAAGCTCAGCTTGAGGATTTATTAGCTGATTATCAAAGAAGAAACCATTAACCACTTCGTTCATGGTCCCGTCTCCTCCGACAGACATGATCTGGGTACATCCTTCCTTCAAGGCCCGTTGTGTAATTCGGATTGCATCTCCAGGCCCTGTCGTATAGGTAAAGTCAATAGAATATCCTTCATCTCTTAATCGTTTTAAGTACTGAGGCCACCGTTTCCGAGTGCTGCCATTAGCAGAATGCGGATTAACAACGGCGAACCAGTGGTCTCTTATTTGCATTGAGAAACTCTCCCTTTTAGGTAGACATATCGAACAAAACTAAAGTGTCCATATCTAACTCATCTCGGGAGAATTCGACGTGTAGGACAAAAATCCTTTTCTATACTACCCTTACTGAGAGAATTCTCACTAAAAAGTGGTTCCTGATCTCCATATTATACGGATCTAATTTGAGTAATACGACCCATGACATCCTCTTTAACCTTACGGAGAGTAACTTCCGCCTCTGGTAAAGTGTTTGCTTTAACTGAAAAGTAAAACTTAATTTTAGGTTCTGTTCCAGAAGGTCGCACCATAACAAAACCCCCACCTTCAAAAGAATATCGTAAAACATTCGAACGAGGAAGTTTAAGGGGAGATGTCTGGCCAGTTTTAAAGTTTTTACTGATTTGTAGTTCATAGTCATCAAATCTATTAATAGGCATATCGCTAAATTTAAGGATCTCCTCTTGACGAAGTGAATCCATAATAAAGGCCATCTCTTCTTTACCAAGTTTCCCCTCTAGGGCAAGGGACTCTTGGTCTTCAAGGTAGTATCCAAATTGTTTATAGATACTCTCAAGGACATCAAAGAGATTGCGTCCTTCAACCTGCTGATAGTAGAGGGCGGCTTCAGCTAAGATGACTGAAGCGATAATTGCGTCTTTATCCCTAACGAAATCTCCTGCTAAATATCCGTAACTTTCTTCGAAACCAAATTGGAACGTCCCCCAACCCTGCTCCTCCATTTCCCTTTCTTTTTCAGCAATGAATTTAAACCCTGTTAGTACGTTTTCTACTCGAACATTAAAATAACGAGCAACTTCATCTGCCAAATCAGTTGAGGCGACAGTTTTAATAATCGTTGCATTATCAGGAAGACAACCTAAGGACTTTTTCTGAGATAGAAGATAATACGTTAATAATATTCCAATTTGATTGCCCGTAAGCTGTTTATATGAGCCTTGAGGTGTACGCAAGACTACTCCCAATCGGTCAGCATCCGGATCGGTCGCTAAGAGTAAATCTGCATTTATCTCTTGACCGTACTTCCGTGCAAGTTCAAACGTTGCTGGTATTTCTGGATTGGGATATGGTACAGTCGTGAATTCTGGATCGGGGTACTCTTGTTCGAGTACAACGTTTACCGAACTGAAACCGAGTTCAGACAAAGCCCTTCGGACCAGTATATTCCCCGCCCCATGCAGAGGAGTATAGACAATCCTCAAATCCTTCCCTTTTTGAGCATCGAGATCAGGATACAATGCAAGTTCCCGGACACGGGCAAGATAGGGTTTATCGATTTCTTCACCAATAATCTGGAGTAAGCCCGTCCTCTTCGCTTCTTCAATCGGCATAGGCTCGATTCCCAACCAACTCTCTCTGGCTTCTATACGGGCAAGAATTTGATTCGCTTTGACTGGAGGCACTTGTCCGCCATCATCCCAATATACTTTGTAACCGTTATAGGTTTTAGGGTTGTGACTTGCTGTTACAACAATTCCCGCTAAAGCATTCAGATAACGGACAGCAAAGGAAAGTTCCGGTGTCGGACGAAGTGCATCAAAAAGGTACACTTTGATTCTGTTTTGAGTAAGAACCAGGGCCGCCTCGAGGGCGAATTCTGGAGAGTATTTACGAGAGTCATAGGCTATTACTACTCCACTCTGCATTCCTTCTTGCCCATGATCACAAACACACTCTGCTAACCCTTGGGTTACTTTACGGATTACATATTTATTCATTCGATTTGTACCAGCTGCAATAATTCCCCTTAACCCACCTGTGCCGAATTCTAGATCAGTATAAAAGCGGTCCTCAATTTCTTGTGGATCGTTGATTCCCCTTAGCTCTTGCCGCGTTTCTTCATTAAAGTAGGGGTTTTCCGACCATAATCGATAGCGATCTTGAATGCTCAACCTGACAAACCTCCTCATATTGCACATAGTCAATAATACTATTTCCCAAGCTTAAGACTCCCATTTCTTGGTGATTTAACTGTATAATATTCCCTTATATATAAGTATAGCATATCCCAGTAAAATGTAACAAATTAATAGAATTAGATTGGCAAAGTGCTTGTTAAAACAGTTGACCTGTCCCCCTGTTTCACCCGGTTCAATAGAAAAGCCCAGTCTATGACTGAGCTTCAATAACTGGAGAAATAATAATTCCAACAAGTCCAGGACCTGTATGAACCCCCATGACTGGACTAATCTGATTAAACAATATTTGACTTATGTTTGGAAGTTCCTTAGCTCTCTCCCAAAGTTTACGAGCTTCCTGCTCGGCTCCACCGTGTACAATGGCCACATTATATTGTCCCACCTGAGTACTTTCTATGAGTATATCAAATAATTTTTTAAGTGATTGATCCCTACCACGCACTTTCGAGTATGTAATGTATTTACCTTCAGCATTAATGGAGATTATTGGTTTTATGTTAAGAAGCTCACCAATGGTACCTGAAACATATCCAATACGTCCGCCACGTTTAAGATATTCTAACGTAGATAGAACAAAGTACAGCTTAGTCTGCTGAGAAACAGTCTTAGCAACCTTAATCGCTGCTTGAAAATCCATGGCGCTACGCAGTTTACGAGCTGCTTCCAAGACTGGAAAACCGAGCCCCATCGAAAGGGCCTTTGAATCTAAGACTTCAATCTGCATTTCTTTATACTCTTTAGCCACTTGGCAAACAGTTTCATAAGTACCACTTAGGCCGCTTGATATGTGCATTGAGAGAACATGAGTAAATTCGGCATCTCTTAGTCGATTAAACAGATTTAAAACTTCTGCTGGTGAGGGTAATGATGTGGTGGGAACTTCAATATCCATATTGTCATAAACCTCATTTGGAGTGATACTAATCCCATCGAGATACTCTCGATCTTTGTACACAACGTGCAAAGGAAGGATTTCAATCCCAAACTCCTTAGTCATTTCCGAATCTAGATCACTAGTACTATCTGTTACAACCGCAATTTTAGGGACATTCATCGTTGAAGTTTGTCGCATGAGGCAAAGTTCCTTTCCATCAAAGCTATATTAGATTTAAAAATAGTATATCATAATTTGCAAAGATTGGACTAGCAAGTTTTTGCAATTTTAGGATAACAAAAGAGTTTGAGTGGCCTTACGAACTTCCTCAAATGATTGGGGGGATTCTTCAATTTCTCCAACCTTATCTACTCCACTATACAGACAAGATTCCCCATATTGAATATCTAACATATGAAAAAACGTCTTAATCGTACGTTCAGCACACTCAAAAACATTGGGTAGTTGGGTGCCAGCCGTAGAGAGGAAAATTCCGATACGTTCGGGTCCACTGGGTTTAATGAGTGATTGATTTAATAAGTATTTGCGCGCCCAGAACGTTTGCATACGATCAATCATTAGTTTAGTTTGGGCATTTACTCCCATAAAATAAATAGGAGCAGCAATAATCAAACGATCAGATTGAATTAGTTTTTCTTGAAGCATTGGGATATCGTCTTTAATAACGCAAATTCCTTTAGCAGAACAAGCTCCACATCCTTGACAGGGGTTGATTTTTAGGTCAGATAGGTAGACTAACTCTGTAATATGACCCTCGGCTTGAGCGGTCCTCATTCCCTCAAGAAGTAAGCTTGTCGTATTACCGTTGCGACGTGGGCTACAGGCAATTCCAAGTACAGATAATCTCATACACTTTACAACTCCATCCATCCAAGTTTCTTACGTATCAATGTTTTGATATATTTTCGTTCCAAGTATAAAAGCGAGGTTCTTAATATTTAAGAAACTCGCTTTTAGATTTGGCTTTTTCCGAATGAGTTTAAGCTAATTAGGTTACACTTTAGGATTAGAATCTGGGTCACAAAACCGCTCCCTTTCTGTAACTACTTATCCTTCTTTATGAACTCACCTTTAGTCTGAGGAGATTTAATTGTTTCCAATCCAATAGACTCTAAAATTGCATTAATCATTTTTTGCTCTTTTGTCATACAGTATTTCCTTTCTCATTTTTTAGTTTAACTTATTAAGTATAAACCTATTTCGCTATTATTACAAGGGGTTACACGAAGAATAATAGTCGTTTATAATTCCACCAATAGCACCCACCACTTTCATTATCGACGTCTCGAGGTTTAGTTTTTATAAAGGGTTAATTGTAAGGGTTAATTCCACGAAAACTGACCCGCTTTTCGTTAAATCATACCGACTTTGATAGTCTATGTGCATGGAAAAAGGTTTATGTCAATTCTATAAACATTTCATATTGTTTTGTATACGAGTCGATTCCCTGAGTGCAGAGAAATACGGAAATCCAATCATTCGGTTGATTTGTAAGAGACAAAGACTCTTCTGAGCGTTGAAGAATGGTGGAGAGCACCTCTACTGCTCCCGTTAAAGTAGTACTCCAGATATCAAGCAAAGGCCCACATTTTTCACCAGCAAATAAGGCACCAGCAGTTCCAGCCGGGTTGGCCAAAGCCAAGAGATTAGAATGCCGTCTAAGATAACTCTCTTTTCGTTGCCAGGCCGGATTGAAAAAAGCGTTACTACGGTTTTGAAAGTATTGTTCCAATGGAATCAAGAGAACAGGATGGGCTTTAAGTCCCTTATTCTCTAAATCAGCCTTGCTCAGTTGTCGAAATACATAGAGTTGACGCAGACACTTGAACCCGACAGACTGGTAGACAATACGAGCATAATTCTGTTCTAATACCTCAAGATAAACTCGGTTCAAGTGAATACGTTTTGCCAAATTGAGTTGAGTCTGTAATAATACGGAAAAAAGACCCTTTAGACGGTAATCAGGATCTATACATGTTCCTGCAATCCATCCATTTTTCCCATCGATCGATAGCAAAGAGAAACCTACAACTTGATTATTAACGAGGATGCCAATTGAATGTCCCAGAGATACCTGACTTAGATCGAGCCAAGTTTTCATATGCTCATGTGAGTACGACATATCATAGTAATACCCACGCCAACATCGGTTCCACATCTCTGTAATATCTTGTAAGCTGATATGTTCAAGGGTTGCTACGGTTACATTCTTCATATATATCTCCAATTATATCCTACAAATCTTTCCAAGTTACTTCAAATCTTCGATATGATATGTCTAATATCCTGCTAACCTTT
Organism: Desulfosporosinus sp.; assembly: GCA_016278585.1. Taxonomy (GTDB): domain Bacteria; phylum Bacillota; class Desulfitobacteriia; order Desulfitobacteriales; family Desulfitobacteriaceae; genus Desulfosporosinus. Next base: position 10,549 of record JADQBO010000406.1, on the reverse strand, counting down.
TAAGGTGACTAAAGAATTTAAAAATATGTTTAATTATAAGGCGAATGTCAACTCTATACGTTATAGTGGATATTATAGCGGTGATTTTTTGAAAGGTGGTCAAATCAAATGTCAACTTCATATATTACCCAAGCTGAACAAACATTTGCTCAAGAACTCCTAGATTTTATCGAGGATAGCCCCTCCTCATTTCATGCCGTGAATAGTGTCAAGCAATTTCTCGTTCCACAAGGATTTAGAGAATTAACCTTTGACGAGAAATGGTCGTTAATTCCAGGGGGGAAATATTTTATTACTAGAAATAATTCTGCTCTAATCGCCTTTATAGTCGGCCAAGGTGAGCCAGAAAATTATGGATTCCACCTCATTGCAGCGCATACTGACAGTCCTAGTTTCCGAGTTAAACCGTTACCCGAAATTTTGGTAGAAGGCCATTATCTTAAACTAAATATTGAAACATATGGAGGACCGATTCTTAATACTTGGTTAGACCGACCGCTTTCCTTAGCAGGCCGAATAATCTTACGTGGAGAGTCTCCCTTCTCTCCTCAAACTAAACTCTTCCATAGTGAACGCCCTTTGCTTGTCGTACCCAATCTTGCCATTCATATAAACCGGAAGGTTAATGAAGGATTAGAGTTGAATAAACAAAAGGACATGCTCCCCTTATTAACTCAAGTCATAGAGGGTTTACAAAAAGACGGTATTTTAATCCGTCACCTTGCTGAAACCCTGCATTGTCAACCTGAGGATATTCTAGACTTCGATTTGTTCCTCTGTGAATCAGAAAAAGGATCTTGTGTTGGCCTTCAGCAAGAGTTTATCTCAAGTGCACGCCTTGATGACTTAGCAATGATTCATGCAGGTGCTTGGGCAATTGCCAAGGCAAAACCATCTTTAGCAACCTCTGTTCTTGCCTGCTTCGATCATGAAGAATGTGGAAGTACTTCTAAACAAGGGGCAGCGTCTCCACTTTTATCCCACGTTTTAGAACGGATCTTACTTGCACAAAAAAAAGACCGAGAAACATATTTCCAAGCCTTAGAGCATTCTTTTCTTATTTCCGCTGATATGGCCCATGCTCTTCACCCTAACGCCGTTGAAAAGCATGATCCTATGAATCGTCCCATTCTCAATGGCGGTCCTGTGATTAAAATAAGTGCTAACCAAAGTTATACCACCGATGCTGAATCTGCAGCCATATTCACGGCCTTCTGTAAATTAGCGGATGTACCTTTCCAGACATTTGTTAATCGCTCAGATGAACGAGGAGGTTCAACAATTGGCCCAATATCCAGTACACACCTCGATATTCGTTCCGTTGATATTGGAAACCCGGTCTTAGCCATGCATTCTATACGCGAACTTGGGGGCGTTAAAGACCACTTGGCTATAGCAAAGGTCTTTTCAGAGTTCTATGAATCAGAGTAAAAAAACTGCTGGTTAGAGATTTTTTCCCACACTAGTTCATCCCCGAGCCGTGTGCCTGTTGCTTTCCCCCATCCTGCTGGGAATTCAAGGATACTGATGGCATTAGCTATCCGAGGGGAAGTTTTCCAAGGGCTTAGCTCATCGATTAGAGCACACACATGGTCTGTTTTATCTAAAAACCAAATGGAAAGTGGAAACTGCATACCAAACATATGAACTTGCTGGCAGGGCTTCAGCCAAAGACCTTCTCCAGGTGCAAGAAAGGATCTCCCGAGAAGACCCCGAAAACGGACCCAAAATGAATCGGCTATTAATACCTGATCAGCTACCATTAATCCTGTCCGAAGGTTACGCACCTGTCCAGATTTCATCTTTCTACTTCCCTTCACCTTCTCTTCGTTCCTTTCTTTCGTCTGTGTATATTTGCTATCTTTTTGATTTAGACAGGGTTTTCACCTACCCAACTCTTAGAAGAGGTAAAATCTATGGCTACAAGGCCCAGTATTTAGTTATTTCTGCTTAAACATTTCTATAATTTGGATGACGGCGGGACCGATAACAATGATAAATATAGTAGGGAAGACAAAAAAGACTAGTGGAATCATCATTTTTATCGGCGCTTTTTGGGCTTTTTCTTCAGCTCGTTGCCGCTGTTTCTGTCTAATTTGTATCGCTTGATTGCGTAGAACTCCACCAATCGATATTCCCAGTTGATCCGCTTGAACAAGTGAAGCAACCACATTGCTAAGGTCTTCGGCTGGTTTGTTACGCCTCGCCAAATCCCGTAAAGTCTCCCGTCGCGGTCGACCCATTTTAATTTCCTGCAGCACCCTTAAAAATTCCTCTGCAAGCACACCTTTTTGTTTCTCAACAACTTTAAATAAGGCAGCATCAAAACCAAGACCGGCTTCAACGCTAACTGTTAATAGATCTAATACGTCTGGGAGCGTCTTTTCAATTTCTTTTTGTCGTCGCTTCGCTTTAGCCTTCAGCCAATAATTAGGTAGAATATATCCAATCAGAAAGCCAATGATCCCCATTTCTAAACGGATAAAGAACCCCGTGTTCATTAAGGAAAACAAACCAAAAAGAATAAAAAAAAGTAAAACACTCAGTGAATATTGTAACCCTTTCCATTCTACTTCTTCCCATTGACCCGATAAACCAGCAGCACTCAACTTCGTTGTAGTTTGCTCGCGTTTTTCTTTGGGAGCCAAGTTCATTAACCAATGGGCAAATTTTTGGAGTAGAGGACGTAGTAAACGTTCAGTTAACGATCGTTTATCCTCTTCAACCATTATTTGCTTTTGTCCCAATGCCCGTGAAATCCGCTCTTGTGTCTTTTTTACTTGGTTTCTGGAAAAAAAACCAAGAAGGGTAAAACAAACAGTGCCAAATACACTTAATATTATAACAACAAGTAATGACATTGCCGCTCACTCCTTTTATTGATGTTTTGCGTACTAGACTTCAATCGCGATAATTTTTCGGATGATTATAAAGCCAATCAATTGCGAGGTAAGACCCCCTGCAAGCAAGGCCCAACCAATGGGATTGTTAAAGAGTACTGAGAGATAGCTCGGATTGAGCACACTCAGAACAGCTGCAATACCAAACGGAAGGGAGGCGATAATATAACCTGACATTCGCCCTTGGGCAGTAAGCGTCTTAATTTCTTGTTGAATGCGCAGGCGATCTTGAATCGTCGCGTGGATATTTAGGAGTATTTCTGCTAAATTCCCTCCGGCCTGGCGCTGAATTAGCATCGCCGTTACGAGAAGATCTAAGACATCACTTCCGACCCGTTCACTTAAATGGATCAGAGCAGTTTCCGTAGCAGTTCCGTAAGTCATTTCTCGCAAAGTATGCTTAAATTCTCCTGAAATGGGGTCAGGCATTTCCTGACTAACCATTTCCATAGCTTGTAAGAGGCTAAAACCTGCTCGGAGGGAATTAGCTAAAACCAACAATGCGTCCGCTAATTGATTGTTGAATTGACGACGTTTCTTTTTCTGAGCAGAGTTTAGCCATACCCTGGGAAGTATCCAGCCAATAATCGAAAATAGAATCCCACCATAAATCTTTTGGGTTAGTACAACTCCAATCAGGAAGAAAAGAACACTGAAAAATCCTTGGAGAACTAAAAACTCTCCACCTTTAAGGGGGATATTTCCTCGAATTAGTTCAATGTCTAGCCCTTCAGTCCATCGCCGTGGGGCAATACGACCTAATCGGGTGAGTAAGTGTTTTAGTTCTCGTTTATCTGCCCCTATATTTACCGGAGCTCGTAATGCAGTAAACCGCTGAAGTTTTACTTCAAGTGTTTCTTCACGGCGTACAAGGGCAAGCACTCCAAGGTAAACCGCCAAAAATGTTGCGACGACTGAAATGATTGTTACAGTTTGGGCCATCCCATTAACCATACTTACCCTCCTTATGGGAGCTATGAACAAAGTTATTAGTTTGAAAAAATTCCATCGGGAAGTATTTGCCCTGCGGAAATTAGTTTATCAATGAAATGCGGTCTAATCCCTGTCGCCCGGAAGTACCCTTGAACCTTACCTTGTTTATCAATTCCTGTTTGCTCGAAACGAAAAATGTCTTGAAGCACAATCACATCTCCCTCCATCCCAAGAACTTCAGTAATATGAGTTAATTTACGACTCCCGTCCCTCAAGCGACTTTGCTGAACAATGACATCTATGGCACTAGAAATTTGCTCACGAATTGCCCGAACGGGTAGATCCATACCCGCCATTAATACCATTGTTTCTAAACGGGAGAGCATATCCCGAGGAGTATTGGCGTGGCCAGTGGTAAGTGAGCCATCGTGGCCGGTATTCATGGCCTGCAGCATGTCTAAGGCTTCCCCACTGCGGACTTCGCCCACAATAATCCGTTCCGGTCTCATTCGTAAAGCATTTCTAACTAAATCTCGTATCATTATTGCCCCTTTGCCTTCAATGTTCGCCGGGCGAGTTTCCAGAGTTACGACATGGGTTTGCCGAAGCTGGAGTTCTGCTGCATCCTCAATTGTAATTATACGCTCATCTTCCGGAATGAACGCTGAAATCACTCCTAGTGTAGTTGTTTTTCCTGAACCCGTCCCCCCTGAAACTATTATATTTAATCGTGCTTTGACACAGGCATCGATAAAGTCTGCCATTTCAGTGGTTAACGTCCCGAAACCGACAAGTTCTTTTATTCCAAAGGGAATCTTAGAAAACTTTCGAATGGTCAGAATAGGTCCATTCAAGGCTAGTGGGGGTATAATCGCATTAACTCTTGAACCATCAGGCAAACGGGCATCGACCATAGGCTGGCTCTCATCTATGCGTCGCCCTAAAGGCGCTACAATCTTTTCAATAATATGTAAAACATGCGCATCGTCGTTAAAGGTAACCCCAGCTAGCTCAAGTATACCTTTCCGTTCAACGTATACTTGCCTCGGTCCGTTAACCATAATCTCATTTACGGAAGGGTCTTGAAGCAGTGACTCAATTGGACCGAACCCAATTATTTCATCCATAACCTCTTGTACTAGGCGCTGGCGCTCCGTACGAGGAGGGGTTAACCCCAAGACATCAGCCTGTACGTCAAGGGTGTGTTCAATAATCGGTTGGAGCGTCTCTGACTTAAGGTCTTGAGTGTTAGTTTTATCCAATGCCTGGATAACTTCATGGTGGATTGTGCTTTTAAACTCACGCCAAGGGTCAATTTGAGGAATGGGTCGAACCGACCGAAGCTCATGCTTAGGTTCCTCTTGTATATTAATCTTTTCTTTTTCTAAACGTTTTAGTAAAGACATTGCTCATCCCTCCCTAAAATCCAAACACCCTACGAAGTCCTTTTAAAGGTTTTGGAATAGTATGCCCTTGTTCTTCAACTTCGTTCTTTGCCTCGACACCTTGCGATGAAATGAGTTTACTCGCCATCTTACGAATTCCCTCAGAAGCTTTGCTTAGTGGGTGAGATAAAACAAAAGGTACCCCCTGATTCAGAGCGGCCACAAGAGCTCGCCCATCGCTCATGATTTCATGGCTAATTTTAATGTTAAGGCTTTTCTCCACATCTTGAGGATCCATTCCCATTTCTTTACTGGAACGATTGAGAACAACCTGCACTTTAGAAGTGTGATGAAGCCCCTCGATAACCTCAAGGCTAAGTTTAGCATTTTTAAGTGTCGGCACATCCATTGCTAACACCAACCAAATTTGAGTTGAAGCATCGAAACTCACTAGACTTACATCATCAAATCGACTAACATTGTCACAAATTATGAAATCAAACTTACCTTTTACCTCAGAGAGAATTTGCTCTACATGCTCTGCCGTGACCAGTTCTGCATACTCTGGGCGGGTTGGGGCAGCTAATACTTGCAGCCCTGAGGAATGAGTCAAGAAATATGACTGAATTTCGGAATACTTGATTGTTCCGTTTTGGGTTAAGTCGGCAATCGACCGTTTAGGTATAAGGTTTAAAAAAACAGCCACATCTCCGAATTGGAGGTTGAGGTCAATTAAAAGTACTCGCCATTTACCTGAACTCGCTAATTGAACTGCCAGATTAGTGGCTAATGTTGTATTACCTACCCCGCCTTTTGTACTGAAAAAAGAGATAATTTGACTATCAAGCTTTTTAGGATCATTTATCTCGTTAATTTGCTTTCCTACAACTTCCCGTTTTCTTTGATCCATTTCATGGACTTTGGCAATGATAGTTGCAAGCTCGTCACCGGTAAAAGGCTTAACAATATATTCTCGAGCTCCAGCCATCATAGCCCGACGCAAATACGCCGGCTCCCCTTGTACAGACATTAAAACCACAGAACATTCCGGTGCACGTTGAGCAAGTAACTCGGTTGTCCGTATTCCGTCCATTTCTGGCATGTTAACATCCATTAAAATAATATCTGGCGGATTCCTTTCTGCAAATAGGATCGCTTCAGAACCGGACCCTACCTCACCCATCACCTCAATGTCATCTTCAAACTGGAGAAGACGCCGAATACTATCTCTTGTGTCACTGATATCGTCAACAATTAACACACTAATGCGTTTCATGGTAGCCCTCCTTACTTATAGTTATTAATATAGTTGGGATCCATAAATACATTTCCTGTAAACGGGGTATCTTGACGAATTTCCGTATTGACTGGATTACGCAATAACAAACGCAGACTTCCTTTTTCGCTGCCAAGGGTAACCGCCATTGCTTGAGGTACGCTTAGAGCCAGTGTGTGAGATTTAGTTTCAGCCTTGGTTTTATCTCCATTGAGACTTTCCCCAACACTCAAAACTAAAACATCCTGAGCTGCTAATGTTGTTACGGTTACGGTCTCCGAATTAGCGAGAGAATCTTTGATGTCTATCGTTACTAGAACATCCACATGATCTCCGGGTTTTATTGAATAGCCTACCCCACTAACTAAACCTATCGGAATCGCTACTGCCCTTTTCCCAGCAGGGACAGCAAGGGCAGATGTGCTCCCTCTAGAAGTACCATCACTAAGGCTCTGGGCACTTTGACCTTCAAGCATAGCACTAACCACTAAGTCACCCGCTGAAAGATTTAATAGAGCTACAGAACCCTCAACACTTTGGATCGTGGAAAAAGCGCCTTTTGGATAACCTTCAATAGGAACATCCTTAACTTCTAATTGACTAGCCGAAATCAAAGTGCGAGCCGGAATATCGCTTTTCACAATTACCAAAGGTTTGAGCGTTGAGGATGGATTTCGGGTTGCTCCGTTCAGATAGATATACATTGATCCTGCAGCGATAAGCCCACAAATTAATGCCAGAAGGAAAAAGCCTTTCCGTTGCATCGTTTTCACCCCTATGTTTATAAAAATTACTTTATCATGTTAATACACTAATATATTATTTAAATTTTAGAGAGAGATTAGTTTGCTACTAATTTAGGGGTGTATAAGCCGAAATCATTACCCGCTACTCCATTCTCCATGGCCTGTTCTGTATTTAATAAATCCGATAGGTTGGCAGAAGTCTTGCCATTTGAGGTGAGTGTCTCTATAAACCACCCGGTAACAACGGAATCGTTGCCGTTTCCGGCTACCCCTTCAAGAAAGAAAGCTGCAAATCCAACGATTTGTACCTCATTAATGGAATTTCCACTTTCAGAAATAATTTTAACAATTGGAATATAGACTATTTGAGGGGCATTCCTATCATAATTATCGATAGTATTCTTCGGAACGCGGGTGTCGCGGCTTAAACGAGTATTAATTCCGTCCGCCGTTGGCCCACTCATATTTCCGTGTTTAACTTCCACAATCTGTCCAACACTTAAAGTTCCAAGATACCCGTTGGCTAAGTCGTACTCATATGTATTGGCTCCTGTACCTGTAAGTTCCAGTGCGCCATACCAACCGGAAGTCCCAGACTCGTCCCCTGATTTTTTTACGCTATTATTCTTATCGTCATCAAGATACCAATCCGTTGTTCCAGACCCTCCCCCAGATTTAAGAACATACTTTTGTCCATAAATAAAGTCTTGTTCCTGAATGCTAAGAGGTACGGCCCCAGTCAATGCTGTTGGTGGAACCATCATTGCCCTTGACGAAACTGAAATCTGCTCTTCAGTAATTCCCCATATTCTGGCAAAGTAAGTTGGAGCTTGTTTGCTAGCTTGAACAACGATTTTAGTATTATTCGCCTCAAACGTTACGCTAACATTGGAAATCCCGTTTCGTTCAGCATAATCCATCGCAATTACTTTGGCATCATTGAGATTGGTCGGAAGCTCCTGTGCTCCTGCGAGTGCTGCAGCATCAACTGAATTTTGGAGATGTGCCTTTTGAGCATATAATAGACCAATATCCGTTACAATTGCACAGAAACCAAGTAGTGCGGTTAATGATAGGGCCACAATCACAACAACGCTGCCGCGTTCTTGCCAATGGTCATCTCTAATCCCGTTCTTGTTTTGCTTTAATCGTTTAAACTGTTGTATCTGAGTCCAGTGTTTAATGAATAGCGATTGTATTTGAATCATGACCACTCCCCCGTCCTGCAGAATGGACATTATTATTTTCTTATTCTAGGCGCATAACAATGCTAGAGCTGACCACAACCGGATTGGGTATTACATTACTAATGATCGGAATGACTAATTGAACTGGATAAGTAACATTAATGGTTACCTCTTGCCCGGATTGCCGATTTGCTTCGAGCGGGGTGATAATAATTGTTAAGCTTATGGAATCAAGGGCAGTTGCTGCATTCTGGATGGTATTCTTAATTTCAAGATCTGTTCCACCGATGGTTGCAACTCGCCCACCTTCCCTAGCAGCATTACTTACTGAAACATAAGCATAGCCGATACGACCCATTTCGATCACTCCAAATAACAGTAGAAGAAAGAGAGGCAGAATCAGGGCCATTTCTACCAAGGCTTGTCCGTTTTCTCCATTATGGATTCTTCGAATCATGACCATCCCCCACCCACGGGAAAATACAAAGAAATCAAAGTCCCTAATGAGATTGCAATTCCGTAGGGAAATTTCTCTTGGCTAGTGTTGTTCATAGCTTCACTTAAATGCTTAGGTCGCCTTAAAAAGGGGAGCAATAGCAATAAATGCATAATTGTACTTATCAAGGCTCGACTACGCGCGAGCAGAATTGCCGAGATTATACCGCCAATAATTGCCCCGTATAGAAAACTGGTGAGGGCAAAAGTGGCACCACCAAAAGCTCCAATCACTGCAAGCAATTTAACATCCCCGGCACCTATTCCTCCCATAAAATATGGGAGAAGGAGTAAAGTAAAACCCAAACCAGCTCCCAAAAGACTGCTTGTCAATCCAGAAATGCCCCCTTGAAACGTTTGGAGAATAAGAGCAGCGAGAAAGGCAGGGATGAGTAGTTTGTTATAGATTTTCTGTTCACGCCAATCAGTAAAGACAGCGATGATTAAAGTTAATACTAGAGCGATGTCATTAACCCCCACAGCGTCTCCCTCCTTTGAGTAAAGAACCCTACTGCCGGCAGTAGGGTTCTTTGAGTCATGCATGTGATTCACAAAGAAATCGTTCTATATTTTTAGTTTAAAAAGGATATTAGACTTATGGTGGTGTTACTGCATTATTTGCCGCATTAAAGTAATCTCTAATTTTTGGACCTAGAGCTATGAGAGCTGCAATCGCTGCAATTGATACTAGTCCGATAATAAGTCCATACTCAACCATGCCCTGCCCTTCTTCATCCTTGAGTAGTGCAATTAACTTTGCTTTCATATTAATATCCTCCTTTCTGGTAATATACTACCAGATAATATTTTCTTATATTTAATTATAGCCCCAAGTTGTAAGATCGAATATATGCCAATAGTCACTATATAATACAAGTTAGGTCTAGTCTTTAGTCCTATTCATAAATCTGTATCTTTGTAGTACCTCAAAAATCACCACTAAGACTTTGTAGAATTTCCATTTAAAATAACTATTTGGGTTAGTAAAAATATTTTAAATAAAACATAAAAAGGCAGGACCATCTAGAACGGCCCGACCTATTTATCACATAGTGTGATAACCTAAACGAACGAATTACACTATTTATGTATTATAGTTTCTAGGTCATATACACTAATAAAGTGTTACAGTTTTGCATAAACTCAGCAGCATAATCACTATGTACAGCCATAACCTGATCATGCTCTGGACCAAGCGGTAAAAAAATAGCCACTATCTCATCAAATTTATAGACCCGTTCTCCACTTGACTGGCATATTATATAACCGTTCTGATTAAATAAAGCCTCTAGTCTTTGCATACCAAGGATACGATCTGGCAATACTTCAAAATCCAGGTGTTCCAAAGTGTCATCCCCTGTCTTTCAATTTGAGTTAAGAGTTTATCAACTTATTATTATGCTATAGGGCTTGACTTTATCCCCTATACACTCTCATGAATATCCCCTACCAGTTTTCAAAAATGGCAAAATATAGAACAATTGGGGCTGAGAGCATTGACTAATATTTCTCACTTCGTTATAATTAAGATGCTCGAAGTACTTGTGGATTCATACAAACCTTCTCGATTGCCTAAGGCTGTGGGAAGATTCTGAACTTCCCATGTCGCGGGTAATAAAATTTCGGA
>JADQBO010000237.1 GCA_016278585.1 Desulfosporosinus sp. | reverse complement strand
CTTAGACGAAGACACTGTCTTCGCACGTATTAGCCTTTCTTGCAGTATATAACGATAAGTTTATGCTTTCTGACAGTATAAAAAAACCACGAGTCCTTTTAGATTCGTGGTTTACAGCCGTTTACAGATGCCCCTACCTTGTGTCTGATCCTAAATTAGTTTACTATTTATAATCATATCTCAAGAAAATCTAAGGAATCGCTTTTTAAGTATAGTGTTAAGAAAATCCTTCCTCGAAAAAGAGTATATCCCTAACGCCAGCCATATTAGACCAAAGCTAATAAATTCAACCCTAGTAAAATCTTCTTTAAACAAGAAAATACCGAGTAAAAGAGCAATGCTAGGGGCTAGATATTGGATGAATCCTATAGTTGATAAGGGCACACATTTGGCTCCTTGGGCAAACAATAAAAGGGGTATGGCAGTGACAACTCCCGATAGAACGACTATGATCGAGACATTCAAAGGTAAAGCCATTAACGAGCTTGTGCCTTCAACTTGTTTATAAACTAAGTACCCTAAAGCAATAGGGGTAATCATCATAGTCTCCATTGTTAGACCGACAATAGAGGTAAGATTAGAAAGTTTCTTAACCAACCCATATAAACCAAAGGACATTGCCAGCAGCAGCGCCACCCAAGGGACCTTTCCATATTGAAGGGTAATGATAATTACGCCTAATGATGCTAATAACAGCGCGACGATTTGCCATCGATCTATTCGCTCTTTTAAGACAATTACACCTAATACAACAGTAAATAATGGATTAATATAATAACCTAGACTTGTTTCTATGACGTGGTTGCTATTAACGGCCCAAATATAAACAAACCAATTAATCGTAATTAATAGCCCCCCTAGAAATACTCCTATCAAGGTTTTACCGTTTTTAAAAACCGCTATGAGGTCTCTTAAACCTCCAAGGATTAAGAGAATCAGCAATAAAAATACGAAAGACCATACTATTCGGGAAGCAAGAATTTCTCCCGCATTAATTTGTTTCAACGCTTTCCAAAATAAGGGGAGAATTCCCCAAATTGTATAGGACAAAATTGCATAGACAATTCCCTTACTTTCCGATCTTTCACTTAAAGCCCTTATAAATCTGTTCAACAAGAAACATCCCCCAACCTCTATCAACTTATATTTCTATACGAATATTTGTCTTAACGTTTTAACTGAGTACTACTATTTGTCCAAATAATCTTTAGTTTCCACGGGGAGCCCCTTGGTCTTTAAGCTCGTTTCCACAATCTCTTTGATAATGGAGTAGATAAGCACAAAGAGCGGCACACCGATAATCAATCCGATAAATCCAAAGAATTTACCACCGATAAGGATTGCAAATAAAATCCAGAAAGAAGAGATACCTAAGGAATCCCCAAGGATTTTCGGTCCGATGACATTCCCGTCCAACTGTTGCAAGATAAAGATGATGATAAGGAACCAGAAGGCCATGATTGGCGATTCGAAAAAGATGATGATGACCGAAGGAATGGCTCCGATGAAGGGTCCAAAAAAAGGGATGATGTTAGTTACCGTAATGATAAACGTAACCAGCAAAGTATAAGGCATATCCACGATAGTGAGGATAATAAACGTTAATAATCCAATAACTAAGGAGTCTAAGATTTTTCCACCCAGGAATTTACTAAAGATTTTTTGGGCGCGTCTTAAAATCTGGAGGATTTTATCAGCAGTCTTCACGCTGAAAACACTATAGTTAACCTTCTTCCCCAAACTGATGAACCGCTCTTTTTCTGCCAACATATAGATAGAAATGATGATGCCGAGAAATAGATTCCAGACGGAGAGGGCGGTGTTTCGAAGGAAGTAAAGTGCCATGGGGACCAGGTCCTGTGCGACGTCACTAATAAAGATCACTAGCTCGTCCAAGCGTATATTGATAAAATCGACGACTTCCGGTGGAAGAAGAATGTCGTCCGATAGACTTTTGATGTATGCCGTCGAGGAACGGACATAGTCCGGAATGTTCTTAACAAGCCCGGTGATACTTGCGAAAAGCTGCGGGAAAATAAACGCGAGGAAGAGAGATACAAGATAACTGGCAGCCAGATAAGCCAGTAGCAGGGACAGTAAATGAAACCGGGATTCTTTGATTTTTTTAAGCGATGGAATCTTGCCCAACTGCCTTTTGAAGAAGTTTAATAGGAAGTTCACGAGATAGGCTATCACAAACCCGTAGATAAAGGGGTAGAGAGCGGATAAATAGCCCGCCAATACTCGGGTCACATTATCCAGTCCCGACATGATAAGATAGAACAGGATGCTGGACGCAATGACAATGAAACTGTACATCGCGATCGTGGTATATTTCCGATTCCAATTACAATTTATTTCCACAGCAACCTCCATAATACTAGTAGTTTCCTCAATAAGCTTATCTAAATATACCTTTTTCATATATCATTGACAATAACTAGGCCCGTAAAACTACTATAATATCTTTAGTATTGAATTCAAAGGCACCAACCGTGTGTTAAGAGGCCTATGCAAACTAAGAAAAAAAGATCTGATTTAATGACTGAGAGGATTAGGTGAAGATATGATTTCTTATAATTTTTTCTCCCTATCTCTCATGGTAAGCACACTCTTACCGGTAGCTGGTTTTGTCATTATCCTTCTTTTGATTACAATATTATGTGTTTTAGCCATATCTATGGGATATTCAGCCATTACTATTTACGGTATGTCCCAGAGTATTCTTACCGGAAATAACATTCTAGAAGTCTTAGAGAAAAATCACTCTCTTGTTTTGCTCAATTTATATATATTAACCGTTTTTATCGCAGTTTTATCGTCCTATGCTCTCAATCTTTTTAGTACCGTCTTACTCTATTTTAAATTCCGAGAGGTTAATCATTCTGTAAAAGAAACAAATCCAATTAAACGAGGATATGTTTTTTCACTATTAATCAACCTATTAGTCGGCGCTTTTTTCCTACTCCTACGTAACCATTCTCTAATCGAATTTATTCCTATCTTAGGCATTCTTTATGCATCTATGATTATCCCTTATCTAATGACCCTTTTTCGGACCACTTACCCCCAGAGGTTAGCAGCTTATAGCGGAATGGTACCCTTAGTCTTTGGGGTCTTTCTATATATAAAGTTTGAAAACTATTATACTCCCCTCCTCTGTCTAGGCTTGAGTATTATCTTGCAAGCTTTTATCAGCCTACTTGGAAAAATGCAAGAAATTATAAAAACAGGGTAAGTTTTTATAAAAGAGGTGCTGCGTCTCCTGATATAATACAGATCAAGCAGCATTGTATAGTTATGTAATAAGACTTGAGGTGAAGTACGATGCAGCATTCAGGGTATCAAGAAGAGCTTAAGCGTTCGTTGACTCTTGGGGACTTATTGATTTATGGGATTATCTTCATGGTTCCCATTGCACCCTTTGGGATTTTTGGCTATGTTGCCAGCAGTTCTAAAGGAATGGTTCCTTTGGTTTATCTAATTGGGATGATCGGAATGCTTTTCACTGCTTTAAGCTATGCCCGTTTAGCAGAAGTCTTCCCTGTTGCCGGATCTGTTTACTCTTACGCTCAGCGGGGAATTAACGAACATATCGGTTTTTTAGCCGGTTGGCTTATTCTACTTGACTATATCCTTATACCCCCTCTGCTTTATTTAGTAAGTGCAACAGCCTTACATACCATGATTCCCGTCCTACCTAAGGTATCTTGGTTAATCATCTTTGTCCTGATCAACACAGTTATTAATATTTTAGGTATTGAAATTACGGCTAAAGCCAATAGAGTTATTGTCGCTTTGGAAATCATGGTTCTTTTAATTTTCCTCTTGGTTGGCATTACTGCAGTAAATGTTCATATAAACGAATCCCATTTTTCTCTTAAACCCTTTTTTAACAGGGAGGAATTTAATCTATCCCTGTTGATGAGTGCTGCCTCAATCGCAGTGCTTAGTTTCCTCGGATTTGAATCCATCTCCACCCTAACAGAAGAAGTGAAAGGGGACCGAACCGCCGCCGGTAAAATCGTGGGCAAGGCGATTATTCTCACTATTCCAATCATCGGCAGTCTGTTTATTCTTCAGACTTGGGTTGCGTCATTGATTGTTCCTGACTATACCTCCTTTCAAGATTTAGAAGGCGCCTTCTATGAGATTGCCCAAATCGCGGGGGGAAACTGGCTAAGAGGGCTAAGCAGTGTAGCTACAGCTTTGGCCTGGGGTATTGCAACGCCCTAGTTGCCCAAGCGGCTATCTCCAGGATACTCTTTAGTATGGCTCGCGACCGTAAATTGCCTGCTATTCTTGCTCTAATTCATCCTAAGTATAAAACTCCCTATGTCAGTACAATCATGGTAGCCATCATTACTCTAGCTCTAATTATGGCCGGAATAGGAATCGACGACTTAGCATCCCTGATCAATTTTGGGGCATTATCCTCTTTCCTTATCCTCCATGTAACTGTTATAAACTATTTTATCATCCGTAAGAAGAGTAACGATTATTTTAATCATCTCTTTCTTCCAATTGTTGGATTATTGATTATCGGTTATGTTTGGATGAGCACTCCTTTTTAGAAAGAGAGGGTTTTATCATGAAGACCATTCCGTAGAAGAGCAGGTCTTTAAACGTGAGAGCTCTTTTAAGCTCTTGCTTATACCCAAATTCTTCTAAGCTTTTTTCATTCTGTTCATTCGACATTAAGTTCCTATCGCTCCGATGGGCATTTACGGTTATGTCACCGATGTCTCTAACGGGATGGCTCCTCTAGCGTATATCATTGGAATTATAGCGATGATTTTCACAGCCCTAAGCTATTCCAGAATGTCCAGCGCCTTTCCGATGGCTGGTTCTGTCTACTCCTATGCTTCCCGGGGAATCAACCCCTATGTAGGCTTTTTTGCAGGTTGGTCCTTACTTTTAGACTACATTCTGACCCCTGCATTGGTTTACCTTGTTGCGGGATATGCTCTGCAGGAAATTTTACCCATCCTGCCTTATTGGGGCTGGATCGCTCTCTTTGTTATTATCAACACAGTGGTAAACTTCCGCGGAATTGAGCTTACCGCTAAAACTAATATCGGTCTGCTAATTTTCGAACTGTTCGTCTTAGTTGCTTTTATCGTAATGGCCTTTGTGGCAGTTATGAAAGGTGCTGGACAAGGTGCTTTCACCATGGACCCCATTTGGAAACCGGAAGGTTTTAACATGGATATGGTCATGGCGGCTACTTCCCTGGCAGTCTTAAGTTTTCTGGGCTTTGACGCGATCAGTACCCTATCTGAAGAAGCTAAAGAACCCCAGAAAATCGTGGGTAGAGCCACTGTAACAGCCTTGATTCTTGTCGGCGGACTTTTTGTCCTCCAAACCTACCTGGCGGGACTACTTTGGCCGGATCACACAACATTCCAAAATCCCGACACCGCATTCTACGCGGTCGCCCAAGTAGCTGGTGGCAACTGGCTCAGAATTCTGGTCGCTCTAGGAACAGCTGTGGCTTGGGGTATCGGCGACGGACTCGTGGCGCAGGCCGCAATCTCCCGTCTGCTCTACAGCATGTCCCGTGACAAGATGATGCCTTCTTTCCTAAGTAAAGTTCATCCCAAATATCAAACTCCTTATATGAGTACTCTATTTGTAGCCTTTATCGCGATTGCCATCGGTGCACTGCTTAGCATGGATCTTTTAACCTCTATGGTGAACTTCGGGGCACTAACCGGTTTCATGTTTCTGCATGCTTCCGTTGTAATTCACTTCGTAATCAGGGATAAGCAAACAGATTTAGCCTCCTTGTTTAAGTACCTTCTCCTGCCAGCCGTAGGGTTCGCTATTATCTTCTATGTCTGGATGAGTCTCCAGACCCAAGCCAAAGTTGTTGGTTTCAGTTGGCTTGCCGTAGGTTTCATCTACACAGCTTATAAAACAAAGTTCTTTAAAGAAAAACCACCAGCGTTTAAATAAGCTAGTTTTACTTTAACCATAGGGGGCTGTGTGAAAACTCAGTCTCAAAACCCTTATGATCACAACCATTAATAAGCGCCCTCATTTCACGATCAAAGTGGATTGAGGGCGCTCGTGTTTGCTCATTATAGAAGCAAACGTGGGGATGTAAAACTTCGGCTTTTTATTTGGCATTTTAAACCTTGAAGATGTCAAGGCTTTGTGCAGCCTAGGAAGACATTCTCCTGTTCAGATCCAGAGCGTACTCAGACTGTGGTAATTGGGCTTTTACGTTAAGTCTGCTCCCTCGTCTTCTAGTACACACTCCCTTACCGGCAATAATTCTTAACTCAGTGTTATTTAGAGCCTTAATTCCTTGATCACCTTTATGCTTAACATAAAAAACAAGTGAGCCGATGACCGCAAAAAAGATGGTTAAAACGAAATAACCCGTTGCTAGAGAGACATAAATTGTAAAATCATAAGTGTTTAAATGTTCTGCAACTGCGTTCTTGATAACCAACGTTTTCGAATATCCCATTCCATAAAACAATAAAGAGAAAAGATAACAAACAACGGTTACTTTTGGCATACTACACCCCCACATAATCAAAGACGATATTTATGGAAAAGCCGGAATCCTATTAACCACACTTGGCCCAATCTCCAGTAATGCATTCAGTACATCCACCTATATGTATCAATCTGTTCCGGCACACTGGGCACTTATTGTTTTGGATCAACCACTGTTCACAGGGCTCCTTACAAAAAGCCTTTCGGTTACAGCCAACGCACACATCCTTCATTATATTCGCCTCACAGTACAGATATTTGATTTGATACGAACCTATGTTCTTATTATACCGATATTCTGTACGAATATCAATACAAAACTGTTCTTATTCCATATTCTTTTACAATCTATCGTCAGATTTGTTTATATACTGGATCCCTCTCAATAGGATCGGAACCTCAATATTTAGCAGCTGCAAAATCATTAGACCCTCCTGTAGCCAAGTTTCCTTAAAGTGTTATACTATTAGGATAACGGCTGTTCTTGTATGAACAGGTATGAGATAGAATTTTTTTAATCCTATTTTAATATTTAGCAAATTTTCCTTGAAGTTTTTTGGGTTAAACTTAATTCATAGTCAATTGCGACGCTAAAGGGTATCGCAACAAAAAACAAGGAGGAACTTTTAATGACAACTTTAGAACAAGTGGAAAAACTTCGGACAATGGCAAACATTAGCTACGACGAGGCAAAGTCTGCTCTAGATGCAACCAATGGGGATTTGTTGGACGCCATTATCTATTTGGAAAAACAAGGCAAGGTAAACGCACCGAACGGGGGCGGGTACTACAATAGCGAAAAAACTTCTGACTCACGCGCAGTGACCGGCAAAGAAACTTGTTGGGAAAAGCAACATAAGCACTGTGACAGTGGAACAAGCTTTATTTCTCTGGTGAAAAAATTCGGAGGATTCTGCATGAAGTTAATCCGTAAGGGCAATGCAAATTCCTTCGAAGTGCTCAAAGGAGAGGAAAGCAAAGCTGCTGCTCCTGTCACTGGTTTTGCCTTATTGTTGATTTTCGCCCCCTGGATTACTATCCCACTGATTATCATCGGACTCTTCTTTGGTTTTCGCTATCGTTTCAATGGACCTGATTTCAAAGACAACACTGTCAATGATGCGATGAATAGCGCAGCGGATGCTGCCGTAAATCTCAAGAAGTCCATGGAGAAATAAGGAATAAGTTTGAAATGGCGGGACTTATATGAGTTCGAAAATTCTTATCATTGAGGATGAGGAAAAGATTGCCCGATTTGTCGAGCTTGAGCTTGGCTATGAAGGCTATAGTACAACAAAAGCCTTTGATGGCAGAACAGGGCTTGAACTCGCCGAAACCGGCGAGTTTGACCTCGTTTTGCTGGATGTTATGCCGCCTCAGTTGAGCGGCATGGAAGTGCTGCGCAGAATTCGCCGAACCTCCTCCGTTCCTATCATTATGTTAACGGCGAGAGATAGTGTTATGGATAAGGTCTCTGGACTTGACAGCGGGGCGAGCGATTATATTACCAAACCCTTTGCCATAGAGGAGCTTCTTGCTCGGATTCGTACCGCCCTTAGAAAAACCATGCCTGAAGACTTGACGTTATCTGCCTCTGGTCTGCTCTTAGACACGGCCCGCCATACGGTTACCGTAATGGGTACCCCCATTGATCTGACAAAACGAGAATTTGATCTTCTTCACTATTTGCTGAAAAATAAGGGACTGGTCATTTCCCGGGAAACATTACTGGAAAATGTATGGGGCTTTGATTTTGCGGGGGAAACCAACGCCGTCGATGTCTACGTGCGTTTTCTGCGTGGGAAAATTGACGAGGTGTTTAATATCAAACTGATTCATACCGTAAGGGGAGTGGGGTATGTGATTAAGGATGAAAAATGAGCCGTTAAACAATTCCACTAATCGAATCGGCCATAAACTACGGTTTTCCCTTGTATGGAAGCTCAACCTTAGGCTATTTTTTCGTGTGCTGGGGCTTTTATTGACCCTTAATGTGATTTTAGGCCTAGTGTCCGCGGCAGGGCTGGTTATGCGCGCCGAACAGACTGTGGCAGCGGCAACTGAACGACTAAGCCAAACGGGATTTCCAACCCAGGACGCGGAAAACTGGCTTGAGAGTACTGGATTGAGCGTTTCGCTTCAAACGGGAGAACTGAAAGGGTTTCGAATACCCGAATACGTACAAACCCACCTCTCTAGACAAACTATATCCGGTGTCAGAAGTATCGAGCTGCCGGATTCTACAAAGTTGCCCTTTTGGAGACAATTAGACGATGTTACCTACCATGCAAGCATTGATCATCTCGAACGTTCTTATCTTATTTCCATTCATCTACAGGAGACCCTACGGATATTTGCAGGCATGTTTGCCATAGTCTTGATTCTGGAACTTTTAATGCTGTTCCGCAGCACTTTCTCAGGCGCTAGAATGATCCGGAAAACTCTTCGACCCATTGAAGAGTTGGCTGAAACGACACAAAACCTGACTACCGACGGAGTTTTCACCCCAGAGCAGTTAGAAGCTCTAGCTGGTAAATTGAATGATATTAATGCCACAAAGCTGGATACGAGACTTTCAGTGGTCGATACCCAGAGCGAACTGAAAACCCTCGCCTCTGCCATTAACGGGATGCTGGACCGAATCAACGAATCCTACCGTTCCCAAGTCCGCTTTGTCTCGGATGCGTCCCATGAGCTAAGGACTCCAATTTCCGTCATTCAAGGGTATGCAAATCTACTGGATCGCTGGGGAAAGAATGATGAGAAGACGTTACAGGAATCCATCGATGCCATCAAAGATGAAACTGCAAATATGAAGGGCTTGGTGGAACAGCTTTTGTTTCTGGCACGAGGTGACAACAACACCATGGCTCTGCAAATAGAGCATTTTGATCTGTCCGTCCTTGCTGTAGAAGTACTAAGGGAAACTCAAATGATCGATGGTGGGCACGAATACGATTCACGTATTACGCCCGTTTTCATTAGCGCAGATAAAAGCCTCATTAAGCAGGCGACGCGGATACTAATTGACAACGCCATGAAATTCACGCCTCCGGGTAAACGGATCACCATTTCTGTGACCGTTGCCGACGGCTATGCTCGGCTGACGGTACAAGATGAAGGTATTGGAATCGCACCCGAGGCTGTTCCTCAGGTCTTTAACCGGTTCTTCCGGGCTGATGAATCCCGGGCCCGGGCCACGGGCGGAACGGGGCTGGGCTTATCTATCGCCAAATGGATCACGGAGCGGCATGGCGGACACATGGAGGTTTTGAGCCGGCAGGATATCGGGACCAGAATTTCCATTATGCTCCCCACTGTGGCATAAGCCGAGATATCCTCGGCCTAGTGGCCTCCGGTATCCCTCCCATCACCCTTGACACGTTTCAACCTATTTTATATAAAAATTTCCCTACTATTTTTTGCGAACATTTCTTAAAACTATCGTATTAATTTACAAGAATACAAGAATACCCTCAACATCACATTTATGATATGAGGGTATTCTCTTATTTAGCTTCTTTATTAAATTGCCTTTACATAGGGTCCACTTTGGATCTTGAAATTAGAGCGCTTTTTGGTGGTTATGACCATTCCAACTATTCTTGACAAGGAGTTGAAACCTTTTTAAGCCTTTAAAAATCAACTGGTTATTGGTTCAAATTCTTGATTAAGCATTAAAGCACCGTAGTGTTTTAGTTCAGAAATAGATAGGCTTGTATCATCTGAGACTATTACTCCGACCTTACCAGGATAATATCTCAAAAACTGATCGAGAATTTCAACAGATTGAGATTTAATGATTAGTGGTTTCTTAATTGCCCAACTAATTTGACTAGTAAATCCCCATACATCAAAAGGTTCACTCATATTATCAAAATCTATTAAAAGGCAATCCATATCTTTTGATTTAAAGTCTCGTATCAAGCTATAATAATCACCGTTCTTTAACATTTCCACAGCATTTTCTTCATTAAATGTAAGTTTCTCCACTGAATATTCCTTGTTTTTAGAAAGGACCAGATAATTAAAGGGAGAGGCAATAGTTGAACTCGGTTTTAACTCTAAATCTGGAGTTTTGATCTTATCTATTTCTTTTTTTATCGCACGGATAAATTCCGGAGTTGTTCCACAACATCCTCCAATAAGCCTTACTCCATTCTCTACGAATTCTTTGGTATATGAACTAAATTCCTCAGGTGTTTGTATATACACAGCCTGTCCATCTACTAGTTTAGGCATACCAGCATTTGCCTTAACTGAAAGAGGAATTGATACAACTGAAGACATTTTTTTAATGGGTTCAAGCAAGCTATCCGGACCTCCTGAACAATTAGCACCCACAATGTCCACTCCTAATGATTCACATACAAGAGCACATACCTCTGCTGAATTCCCCGACATGGTTCTACCAGTTTCATCAAAGGTCACTGAAGCGATGATAGGAAGGGATGTGTTTTCTTTAGCTGCCAATATAGCCGCCCTTAATTCATTTAAATCTGTAAACGTTTCAAAGTTAATAATATCTGCGCCTGCATCTTCGCAGGCCTTTAACTGCTCTTTAAAAATACTATAGGCTCTATCAAAACTCAAATCCCCTGCAGGTTGCATTATCATTCCCGTTGGACCAACCGAAGCGGCAACATAGGTGTTATCACCGGCAATTTCTTTAGCTAACTTCACGCCTTCAAAGTTTATTTGATACGTTTCATCCCCTAAATTATGTTTCTCTAATGTAACTCTATTGCCTGGGAAAGTATTTGTTTGAATAACATCAGAACCTGCTTGTTTGTAGAGATTGTATAGATGTTTGACTTCCTCTGGTTTTGATAGATTCCACGATTCTGCAGCTTCATTTCCTTTCAAACCTTTCTTTTGAAGCATCACACCTTTGGAACCATCATATATCAAGACTCTTTCCCTGATGGAACTTTGAAACGTTTCCATAATATTGCCTCCTTGTAAACTATAAATAGAAGTGAGCTTAGTTATGAACTAAACTATATCCTATATTCATAGAATTCTCTACTTAAGATTATCCTGCAATAATCTAACCGTTTTTCCCTACTTATATTAATTACCCCTTTGGATCATCCCTATTTTATTTCTAGTTTCATACAACATTAATCAACGAGCTTTGACTAGTTATCTTTCTGTAGCTAACTACAAAGGATATACAGCTCCATGTAATTTCCAGAAACTATCCTTTAACCGTCTATTCACGCTCTTTAGAATTATTGAACTTTAGTAAGAATTAACTTTTAAGCTCCAAAACATTGTATAATGAGTCATGATTATTGAAAGTAAATGCAATCAGCTTAAACAAGGTGGTAAGTATGAGTATCTTTGAAGTTATTATGTTAGTTTGTTTCGGCGCTGCCTGGCCCCTTTCCATTTATAAATCTTACACCTCCCGCTCAACCAAAGGTAAAAGTGTTTTGTTTCTAATCGTTATCCTCCTAGGGTACGTTGCTGGAATCTCACATAAAGTTTTTTATTACTATGACGCGGTCGTCTATTTGTACATACTTAATTTTATAATGGTCTTAACCGATCTCCTGATTTACGCTCGCAACAGTAAGATTGCCGCCACCCCTTCTCATCGGTATCAATCCGAAACATCTCACTCTGTAGTATCTGCTAAATAAGATAATGAACCCTCCCGTACCTTGAAATTGTTTGAGCACGGAAGGGTTTTTTGTTTGCCCTGTTCTAAATTATCCCATCAATTATTGGCTAGACAATAGACAACTTAGATGTTATCATGAAGTTGTTAGGTAAAATTAGTAAGTATTCCTTTTTAGGTATCCTCTGGTTTTTATCATCGTTGTAATTTTTTAGCCTTTGCTATTCCTTTATACTTAACCTACGGATTATGACCTAGCGGAACCGCCTAACGCGGTTCTTTTGTTTTTTAGAAAGGAGAGATGTTCATGAGATTACTAATTGTTTCGAACAGATTGCCGTTGAACGGGGTTGAAAAGGACGGTAAACTCGTCTTTGAGCAAAGCGCTGGTGGACTTGTCTCTGGCTTAAGTGCCTATTTAGATTCGTTGAAAAGCACCTCGACTCAGGACATTGAGTATGTCTGGATCGGTTGGCCGGGAATTACAGTGTCAGATAAGCTGCAACCCGAAGTAAAGAATGTTCTCGAGGATCTTCACGCTTCTCCAGTCTTCTTATCTGAAGAGGCTATGGACAAATTTTATCTGGGTTTTTGCAATAAAATTATTTGGCCATTATTTCATTATTTTCCTTCTAATACTATCTATGACAGGGATTACTGGCTCCATTACCGAGATGTTAATAAAATCTTCCGAGATGCGGTGTTAGCGGTCATTAAGCCCGGGGATGTGATCTGGGTACACGATTACCACCTTATGCTTCTGCCGGGCCTGCTCCGGGAGAAACTGCCCGATACCCCCATCGGTTTCTTCCTGCATATTCCCTTTCCTTCCTATGAGCTCTACCGACTGCTACCGTCCGTTTGGGGGCAAGAAATCCTGCGTGGGCTCTTAGGTGCCAATCTCATTGGTTTCCACACTGCTGAATATGCCCAGTATTTCTTACGCTCAGTACTGCGAATTTTAGGCTATGAACATAAGCTCGGGCAAATCCTATCTCAGGATCACGCTGTAAAGGTTGGTACCTTTCCCATGGGCATTGACTACCAACGATATCACTCAAGCCCCAGCGGTTCAGAGTTTGAGGAAAACTTAAAGGAACTCGAGCAACTACTAGATGGCTTTAAGGCCGTTCTTTCGGTAGACCGCTTAGACTACAGTAAAGGAATTAGTAACCGCCTACAGGGCTACAAGTTGTTTTTGGAGAACAATCCCCAGTGGTGCGAGCAAGTTGTATTGCTCATGATCGTGGTTCCTTCTCGTATTGGTGTTGAACACTACCAGCAAATGAAACGGCAGATTGATGAATTGGTGGGCGAGATAAACGGTCGCTTCGGCACGCTGAACTGGACCCCGATTATTTATCAGTATAAATTTTTACCCCTTGACTCTCTGCTAGCTATGTACCGCCAAAGCGATGTAGCCCTAATTACTCCTCTTAGGGATGGGATGAACTTAATTGCCAAAGAATATGTCGCTGCGCGCACTGATCAAACAGGGGTGCTTATTCTAAGCGAAATGGCCGGTGCTGCAAAGGAACTGGGAGAAGCTTTGATCATTAATCCCAACAACCTTGAATCAATCGCCGAAGCATTGCAACAAGCTTTGATCATGCCAAAGACTGAGCAGAAAAAGCGTAACCAAGTCATGCAACAACGGCTCAAAGGTTACGATGTGATGCGTTGGTCAGGGGATTTCATCCAAGAACTTTTGCAGGTTCAGAAAGAGCAATCCCCAACCCTCCCTCTAGGTCAGCACAAACAGACCTTACACACTTACTTCCAGGAAGCCTACAAACGTCTGTTGCTCCTAGACTATGACGGAACCCTAGTTCCATTTGCCGATAGTCCTGATCAAGCCAAACCTGATCCTGAACTTCTGGATCTTTTGAAGGCTTTATCTACCAACGCCGATACAGAAGTCGTTATTATAAGCGGCAGAGACAGAGCAAACCTGGAAACGTGGTTGGGCTTTTTAGATATTACTCTGGTTGCTGAACATGGGGCTTGGCTGAAGCGACGTGGGGAACAATGGAGTTTGAGTAAACCTCTAGTCAACTCCTGGAAAGGCCAACTCTTACCAAAGCTCGAAATGTATGTCGATAGACTCCCCGGCTCGTTTATTGAAACGAAAGAATTTTCTCTGGTTTGGCACTTTCGTCAATCAAATCCGGAGCTTAGCGCAGCCTGCGCTCGGGAACTTATGGACGAGTTGATCCCTTTCACCTCTAACGATGATATTCACATACTGCAAGGCAACAAGGTCATTGAAGTGAGAAACTCCGAGGTGACAAAAGGCTCGACTGGTCTCGCCCTTGCACTTAAACAGGACTACGATTTCATACTGGCCATTGGGGATGATACTACGGATGAGGATTTGTTTACTATTCTCTCCCTTGAGCATTCCTGGCCTAGCGGGTTAAAGCCTAAGACGTTTACCATTCGCGTTGGCACCGATAAATCTAAGGCTAGCTATTGCCTTCCTAATTATCTAGAAGTGAGAAACACGCTCCAAGAACTGGCAACTGGGAAAGACAGAACAGTGGGAGGGATCGGCGTTAATGCCTAAGAAAAAATGGTGGAAAGAAAGTGTCGTTTATCAAATCTATCCTCGTAGTTTTAAGGACAGCAATGGGGATGGCACCGGAGACCTTCAGGGAATCATCTCCAAGCTTGATTATCTAAAGTACTTGGGGATTAGCGTTCTTTGGATCAGTCCAGTCTATCATTCCCCCAATGTCGATAATGGGTACGACATCAGTGATTACCGGGGAATTATGACTGAGATGGGAACCATGGCTGACTGGGAAGCATTACGGGACGGACTTCACAGTCGCGGCATGAAGTTAGTGATGGACCTCGTCGTTAATCACACGTCAGATCAACACCGCTGGTTTCAAGAGTCTCGCTTAAGTAAAGACAACCCCTACCGTGATTACTATATTTGGCGTCCAGGTAAAGAAGGAAAAGAGCCTAATAACTGGTCTTCAGAATTCAGCGGTTCGGCATGGGAATATGACGCCTTAACCGAGGAGTATTATTTACACGTCTTTTCCAAGAACCAACCAGATCTTAATTGGGATAATAAAACCGTGCGTTACGAAATTTATGATATGATGAAGTGGTGGCTGGATAAAGGTGTTGACGGATTTCGCATGGACGTCATCAACATGATTGCTAAGGACCCTGAGCTGCCTGATGCCCCACCTGTTAACAGCTCTCCCTATCAATGGGGTGGAGAGTTCTTCATTAACGGACCTCGTTTGCGATATTACCTGAGAGAAATGCATACAAAAGTTTTATGTAAATATGATCTTATGACTGTGGGGGAGACCCGTTGGGTTGACGCAGACATGGCACGTTTTTTTGTCGATGAATATCGTCATGAACTGAACATGCTCTTTCACTTTGAACTGTTGGAACTAGATTATGGACCTGACGGCAAGTGGGATAAAAAAGCTTGGGAACTGGCGGACTTCAAGCGTATTATTAGCAACTGGCAAACAAAACTTGCTGAAAGCGGCTGGAACAGCCACTTTTTAAGTAACCACGACCATCCCCGTATGGTTTCACGCTTTGGTAACGACACCACCTACAGAGTGGAGTCGGCAAAAATGTTGGCGACTTTGCTACATACCCTCCAGGGAACACCTTACATTTATCAAGGGGATGAAATCGGCATGACTAATGTCCGTTTCCCTAGCATCGAGCATTATCGGGATATTGAAACCCTTAACATGTATGAAGAAGGGCTAAAAAACTCCAAGGACCCCCAGGAACTAAGAGAAATAATCTATGAAAAAGGACGGGACAATGCCCGTACCCCGATGCAGTGGGATGACAGTCCTCATGCCGGCTTTACGGACGGTACTCCTTGGATTAACGTTAATTCCAATTACCAGGAAATTAATGTAGAGCAGGCCCAGCAAGATCCAAGTTCTATCTTGCACTATTACCGTAAGCTCATCGAACTGCGTCGCCAATACCCCCTCTTTGTATACGGTGATTATAAACTGCTTTTACCTAAGCATACTCAAATCTATTCCTATCTTCGCCGTTGGGAGGAAAATGCTGAAACCCTTTTGGTCATTCTAAATTTTTTCGAAGAGAGTACTACATTTATCCTTCCGGAAAGGGTTACCTTCCAAACCGGCAGACTGCTGATTGCCAATTATCCGGACACTAACCCAGTTATTGAGATGGCTGACCTCAAGGACTTCACTCTACGCCCCTACGAAGCCTGCGTATATTTGCTTGATTAATAAGCACTAAACAATAGGCGATCACTCAACGGATATTAGACATCTAGGAAGGAGGATGGAAGTATGTTTTTGCTAGAACAAGTTTTATCACAACTAGAGATAGAATTATCCATCTCCTCGACTGAACTCTTAACGATTGCCTCCAGTTTTCAGAAGCACATGGAGCAAGGCTTAAGCGAGTGTAATAGCTCCCTTAAAATGTTTCCCTCCTATCTCCAGGCTCCAAACGGCTGCGAAGTTGGAACTTTTTTGGCCCTTGATTTTGGTGGTTCGAATGCCCGAGGCGCTGTGGTCAAGCTTGAAGGTGAAGGGACGTTTCAAGAAATAAATAGACTAAGCCGTCCGTTATTAGATCCCGATTCCGGACGCGATTACCGTGCCCCAGACGTGACCGCTGAGGAGCTCTTTGATTTCCTTGCAGGAATCCTTCAAGAAGTATTTACTAATTTCCTTACCCAGAATCCTACACTGAAATCCATCACTCCAAGACCACTTCCCTTGGGTTTTGCCTTCTCCTTCCCCTATCGCCAGCGAACCATCAGAGAAGGGTTTCTCCTCAACTGGAATAAAGAAGTCAAGACCTCTGGGGTAGTAGGAAAAGATGTCGGTAGTTTACTCTCTGCCGCTCTTGAACGCCGGGGACTTAGTAGTATCATTAAACCTACTGCCATTATTAACGACACTGTGACAACCTTCCTGACTGCAGCCTATCAAGACCACAGCGTTGACATCGCCTCGATCATCGGAACTGGACATAACACCTGTTACCTAGAAACGAAAGCACCAGGATTTGATTCTCCTGTCATTGTAAATACCGAGTCCGGAAACTTCTCCGACGCCCCAGAAACCACCTATGATCTAATCCTGGATCAGCAAAGTAATAACCCTGGAGAACAGCGCTTTGAAAAAAAGCTCTCCGGCAAATACCTTGGAGAACTTTTCCGGCAAATTGTCCTTGGTTTTTCCCACCAGGGACTCCTTGGTACACTTAATAACCCCCCTGCACCAGCCCTTTGGAACCAACCCTATTCCATAAGCGGTAAGGTTTTAAGTTTAATTCTTACTGAGGAACACTCTCACTCAAGCCTTGCGGCAGGAGATGAGTACGTTGCGCTCCAACGCATCGCCTATCTTCTCACAAAACGGTCAGCTCGGCTGATGGCAGCCAGTTTGATCGGGGTTGTTCGACATCTCGATCCTGACCTTAACCACCCTCACACTGTGGCCATTGACGGTTCCCTGTATAAAGGGATGCCCGGCTACGCTCAAGAACTTTGGGCTGCCTTAAACGAGGGGTTTGGTAGTAAAGCCAATCTGGTAACCGTAAAATTATCTGCTGGAGGCTCCCTTACAGGGGCAGCCATCGCAGCGGCTATCACTTCTTGCCGGAAACCGTCTTATACGGCCAGCGAATAATACCACCTAAATCAAAAACATTGGTATAATCCTGTTTCGATAGTATTTTTACCGCAGCTCTACTCCGATTTCCACTCCTACAGTATATAAATATAGTAGCTTGTTTATCCGGTAATTTAAGACTAGCTTGCCCCTCAAGATCACTTAAAGGGATTAAAGTGCTTCCTGAAATATGATTCTCGATATATTCCTCTTGGGTTCTAACATCCAATAGGATGATTCCCTTTTCCATATCTAATCTCTTTTTTGCTTCTGTGGGGTCAATCCTAAATTTAGTAGCGTTGCTCGAGTTCGTATAGGTCCAGATTAATAATATCCCTACTAACAAAATTGCTATGGTTATAGTCTGTTTCATACTTTGTATGTTCCTTCCTATCCAAAAAATATGAAAATGCCAGTATACCCTCCCGCGGTATACTGGCATTGTAAGGTTTGATGGTTATTTTGTCAATTGTAATTTTTTGCATCATCCCCATAGTTTAGCCCCTGCCTTAAAAAAGTGTGTTAAAAGGACCGTCCCCATTACACGCATTACACGGTTAAAGTAAGCATTCAGATAGAGAATAACGGGCAATTGATCCGGACTGTCCCTCTCACCATTAAAAGCGGCTTAAACTCTGAGTTTAGGGGCACCTGGGAAATGAGTGCTCAGGATTTAGCAATGTCTCCAAACACAGATTTCTTAATTGTGACTGAATTCAAAAATGGCGTAGTCCTTAGAGAGAAAAACAATGTAATTTTACATGAAGGCATTGGTGTCTCCCAGCGAAACATATCTAAAGAGCAGAAAGTAATGCCTTAGATTCAAAGTATAAACGAGCATTCTTATATTACGTTTAAACAGATGCTTAAGTTCGCTCGTATTTATAAAGCACCATACTGTTTCTCCTGAATAAATTACAGAAAGGTATTGCTTTAGAGATAAAGCAATTAGGACGAGTATGCTCTAATGAGGGGTAGGTCGAAGTATGGATATTAACGATCTAGATATTCAGTTTGAACATAAATTTTGGCTACAAGTGGTAGGGGATCATTTATATCTAATTCTTGATTCCCTGTCGTTCTTCGAAAAAGCTGAATTACAGAAAGCCCTTTCCCTTATAAGAGAGCTTGAAGACTTACTACAACGTTCAAGACTGGATTTAACGCCGAATGAACTTTACATAATTAGTCAATACGCGTATGGTTCTATTAAAAGAATAAAGAAGTTTAAGCTGCACCTCCTCTACAGGCATATAGAGGAGTCCTTAAATTCAAGTTTAAGCCCCACTTCCTTAAATCACATGGTTAATGAAGTCGAGGAATATGAACGGATCATGAGGGATCATTTGCAGATAAGAAAATTACAAAATCGTTCCCCTTTACATGATCACTTATTGTGGCTGCCAGATATGATCAATCATGCGGAACAAAATAAAGCTGCCCTGGATTCTGTAGAAACTGGCCTGCAAAAACGTGTACAGGATCATATTACAAACTTTAAGAACTCTTATCTAAAAGCCCTTGAACTGGTAGGCTATTTACGATCAAAGCCCCCTTCCTTCCCAGCACTTAACCGTTTTAATATAGGCGTAGGGAATCAGGTACATTCATTTTTGAGCTTTCAAAAGGAACTCCAATCTATGCTTATAACTCACCATGTTCTAGGTACGATCTCAGTCTTAGGTCTTGACCATATGATTCGAGAAGAAAGTTACTACCTTAATAAGGTATCCCAGATTTCTGAGGTAAAAGCCCCCGACATTAACCCTGCCCAACCCCGGATAAGCCAAAAACTATAGTTTTCATTACTTGATCTAATCGTGAGACTCCCGCTTTTTGAAACAGGAGTCTTCAACTTTTGTTGAACGAGTTCTCTCTATTTACAGCTTATTGGAGTAGAACAAGCAACTTTATTGAAATTAGGAATATTATGGTAGTGTTAAAGGGTTATAGATGGGGGGGTTATATGAAAGTTTCCTTATATGATCAATTATCCAACCTCCTAAGTCAAATCTACCCTGAGTCTTTTGAGGAACATCATAGAACTCTACGTTCTATTTCTTCAATGCTTGCCCAAAAAACGTATGCAAAAATTAAGAATCAACTTGATCCTGTTCAGGGCCTTCCTGATGCTATACAAGTATGGTTCCCAATTTGGTATCCAAAAACAAGATTGGGAATTCAGTTTACGGATACTAGAACAATTGGGATCTATATTCAGCAATCTTTAGAGCCCAATGGCGATTTTAATTCACAGATTCGGTTTGCTGAGTTTAAAATTCCTCCGGCCCTAACTATGACAGCCTTAACTCTAGGTTGGGGGGGCTTTTTAATCTACTCCTTGGAAAAAGCCCGGTCAGATGGACGTCAAGCTATACTTCAAGAACTAGAGAAAACCAATAAACTCCTACAGGAGCAAGGTGGTTCTTGTCTTACTGAAACCTGTGAAGAATAATGGGTTAATGTCAAGAGGGAAGGAGCCATAACGGAATGTGGCAAAAGATAATCCTGTATTGGCTCATGTGGCCTGTCCTAGGAGTCATTGTCGCTCTATCAATTACCATTTGTCTCTTGATCGGTTGGGAAACGTTTAAACAAACTGACCCGGTTCATTTTCCGGTGCCCTATGAGGCCTGGAGCGTTCCTTGATTTTTAAGGGGGGTTGAGGCTTGATACCAAATATTAGCAATACAAACCTTCAATTTCTACCGATTAACCTTCAACCCCTATGGTGGCTAAGAATCCTATACTGGGTTATCTGGTTAACTCTTTCGGTTGGGTTATCCTTTTTAAGTGGCAAAGTTGACCTTAATCAATTTCGAAAGTGCCCAAGTTCATATCCGCAAATTTATCCATAAGGGGGTATTTTGAAATGCCTTCCACATCCTGTGAAACCAAACCAGAGTCCAAAAATGTTGAGTTTAGAGAAAAACAACAAAGGAGTCTACGCAATCAAAAATATTACGGTTTACTATTTCCTATCCCAACAATTGCAGTCATAATTATCTCTTTAATTTTCGATGTCCTTCTTTGGCATTTCTTAGGTTTTAAAAAGTACCCTGATCGCCCATACGAAGACAAAATAATTGAAGAGTGTTTTTAGGAGAGGCGGTGGGATATGGAT